>QNAT01000180.1 GCA_003641555.1 Thermotoga sp. | reverse complement strand
TGAGAGAAGACTTTACATTAATCCCTAAGGAAGATCTGCCGATATTAGAAAGGAGAAGTGTTTTATCTTTCAGAAATATGTGAATGAGAAGTGATAATGAGGTAGGTGTTTTTGTTGGACAACGAAAGATTAACAAAACTTTTATAAGGGTAGATGATACCATATTAGATGTCATAAGATCTATAAACGATAACGGCCTTTACATATTTTGAAAGACCCAATTAGTCATTGGAAGGAGGTTATAAATTGAAAAGTTTAGATGATAAAGTGGTTTTAGTTACAGGTGGAACAGGATCTTTTGGGAAAAAGTTTGCCGAGATAGTTTTAAAGGAATACAACCCAAAGGCTATCCGAATTTTTTCTCGAGGGGAGTTAAAGCAGTTTAAAATGCGGCAACTGTTTCATAACAATCCCAAATTACGCTTCTTTATAGGCAATGTGCGTGACAAAGAAAGGCTCTGGAGAGCAATGAAAGGTGTTGATGTCGTAGTTCATGCCGCTGCATTGAAACAGGTTCCAGCCTGTGAATATAACCCTATAGAAGCAGTGAGGACAAATATTGACGGAGCTGTTAATGTAATTGATACTGCAATTGATAGAGGTGTCGAGCAGGTAATGGCTTTATCTACAGATAAAGCTGTATATCCAGTAAATCTGTATGGTGCTACTAAGTTGGTAGCTGAAAAGCTTTTTATACAGGCAAATGTTTACAGTGGAGGTAAAAAAACAAAGTTTAGCGTGGTAAGATATGGAAATGTTGTAGGGAGTAGGGGCAGCATAGTGCCTGTTATAAAAAGTCAGAAGAAGAAAGGCGTTATTACTCTAACCGATGAACGCATGACGAGATTTTGGATTACTCAGGAGCAAGCAGTTCAT
This sequence comes from Thermotoga sp., assembly GCA_003641555.1. GTDB lineage: Bacteria > Thermotogota > Thermotogae > B3-G13 > B3-G13 > B3-G13. Next base: position 3,329 of record QNAT01000180.1, on the reverse strand, counting down.
TTTATACTTAATAAAATAGAGGAAATGAAAGGCGGAGAAATTTTTATTCCTAAACTTCCCAGTATGCGAATAGTTGACCTGATAGAAACTCTTGCACCAGATTGTGCGAAGAAAGTTATAGGAATTAGACCTGGTGAGAAGATCCATGAAACTTTGTTGTCATTAGAGGAGGCAAGGCATTCGTTGGAATTTAAAGATCATTTTCTTATCGAGCCAGAGTTTACTTTCTGGAGTTTAAATGGATTTAACGGTGAAGGTAGTAAACTTCCAGAAGGTTTTGAATACACCAGTGAAAACAATAAAAGATGGTTGACAAAAGAAGAACTACTGAAGATGATTGGTGAAGTACATTATGAGGAGTGAAGAATTAGCAATTAATGGTGGAATACCAGTAAGGGAAAAGATGCTTCCTTATGGGCATCAATACATCGATGAAGAGGATATTCGGTTAGTGGAAAGTGTCTTGAAAAGTGATTGGCTTACTCAGGGACCAGGAGTTTTAGAGTTCGAAAAAAATGTTGCAGAAAGAGTTGGGGCTAAGTATGCAGTAGCAACAAGCTCAGGAACTTCTGCGCTACATACTGCTTGCTTTGCTGCAGGAATAGAAAAAGGAAACGAGGTAATAACTACTCCAATGACATTTGTAGCTTCTTCAAATTGTGTTTTATATAGAGGAGGAATCCCTGTTTTTGCAGATATAAAAGTGGATACTTATAACATCGATCACGAGGATATCGAAAGGAAGATAACAAAAAATACCAAAGCAATAATTCCTGTGGATTATACTGGCCAACCAGCAGATTTAGATGAGATTAAAGAAATTGCCGAAAAGCACAATTTGCTAGTCATAGAGGATGCTTCTCATGCTCTTGGCGCTACATATAAAGGGCGAAAAGTTGGTGGCGTTAGCGATATGACGGTATTCAGTTTTCATCCTGTGAAGTTAATAACCACAGGAGAAGGCGGTATGGTTGTTACTAACAATAAAGAATTTTATGACAGAATGAAGATGTTTGTGACCCATGGAATTACTAAAGAGAAAGATAAATTATTTGACTATCAAGGGCCCTGGTATTACGAGATGCAATATCTGGGCTATAATTATAGGCTTACTGATGTTCAATGTGCCCTTGGAATTAGTCAACTCAAGAAGTTAGACTGGTTTCTTAAGAGAAGACGCGAAATAGTATCTATGTATAACGAAGGCTTAAAGAACGTCGAAGAAATAATACTTCCTTTTGAAAAACCCGATGTTAAGTCTTCCTGGCATCTTTATATGATTAGATTAAAGTTGGATAAACTAAAGGTATCCAGAAGGCAAGTTTTTGAAGCATTAAGAGCAGAAAATATAGGTGTCCATGTACATTATATTCCTGTTTATCTTCAACCATTTTACCAAAAACTCGGTTACAAAAGAGGTTTGTGCCCAAATGCAGAGAGATACTATGAGGAGGCAATAACAGTGCCTATTTTTCCTGCTATGGTCGATGAAGATGTAAAAGACGTAATAAAAGCCATTAAGAAAGTGATTGCTTGTTACAGGAGGTAGGTGAAAATGAGGATTGTTGCAATAATTCCTGCAAGGGGAGGCTCCAAAGGGATTCCAGGGAAAAATATAAAAACATTTTGTGGCAAGCCGCTTATATCCTACATAATAAATTCAGCCTTAAATGTAAGAGATATTGAAAGAGTCATGGTCTCTACGGAAGACGAAGAAATAGCGGAAGTAGTAAAAAAATATGGAGCGGAAGTTATAAAAAGGCCAGAATCATTAGCAAAGGATGAAGTCCCTACTTTACCTGTTTTACAGCATGCTGTAAAGTATTTAGAAGAAAATGAAAACTATATTCCTGACGTAATAGTTTTGCTTTATGCAACATCGCCTTTACTAAAGGCTAATAGAATCTCAGAAGCTATCGAGTTTCTTAAAGAAAAGAATTTTGATTCGGTTATGAGTGTGGTTGAGGATAAAGGACACTTCTGGATAGAAAATAACAGTAAATATAAAAGATTGTATCCAAAAGTGCTTAAAAATAGGCAGTATACTGAGCCTTTATTCAGGGAAAATGGTGCTATCTATGTTTGTAAAAGGAACCTTTTAATGGAAAGAGGAGAGATTGTTGGAGGAAAAGTAGGATTTTTAAAAATGCGCAGAGAAGAAACAATTGACATTGATGAGCCACTTGACTTTGAGATTGCAGAATTTTTAATGAGGAGGCAAATTAATGAAAAAAATTAAAGTTGGTAATCGATTAGTTGGCGAAGGTGAGCCTTGTTTTATTGTTGCTGAAGCAGGGTCTAATCATGATGGAAAGCTAAGTCAAGCCAGGGAACTCGTGGATGTGGCTGTTGAAGCTGGTGCAGATGCTGTGAAGTTTCAAATTTATTCTGCAGAAACATTGTATTCAAAAAAGACACCTAAATTTTCTACCTCTGAAAAACCTCCCTGGGAACTGATAAAGAAAATAGAAACTCCCAGAGAATGGATTCCGGACTTAAAAGAATATTGTGATAAAAAAGGAATTATATTCTTTGCCACACCTTTTGACTTTAATGCCGTTGATGAATTAGATCCATATGTGGATTTATATAAGGTAGCTTCTTTCGAAATAGTGGATCTTTCTCTAATAGAATATATTGCTCGCAAGCAAAAACCGACTATTATTTCTACTGGTCTTGCAAATATGGAAGAAATTGAGGATGCTTATCTAACATACACAAAAACAGGAAACGATAAACTTGTGTTTTTACAATGTGCTTCCGTATATCCTGCTCCTCCTGAGATAATGAACCTGAGGAGTATGAAAACGATTAGAGATTCATTCGGAGTAATTACTGGCTTGTCAGACCATACCTTAGGTATTTATATTTCAGTTGCTGCGGTGGCAATGGGTGCGAAGGTTATAGAGAAGCACTTTACTTTGAGTAGGAAGTTAAAGGGCCCCGATCATCCATTTGCAATTGAGCCCAATGAACTTAAGGAAATGGTGAAAGAGATTAGGGATGTGGAAAAAGCATTAGGAAATGGGAAAAAGTTAGGTCCGTCTGCGCAAGAGTTGGAAAATTATAAAAAGGCAAGAAGAAGCATTCATGCTAAGGTAAATATTCCTAAAGGAACAAGAATTACAAATGATATGTTGATAATTAAAAGGCCCGGTTATGGAATTAAGCCAAAATTCATTAATATAGTAATTGGTAGAGAAGTGAGGAAAAATATAGAGGAGGATCAATGGATAACATGGGATGTGATATGAAAAAGATGGAAGAGAGCGAGTCTATGATAAAATCTGTGTGTAACTTTAACGGAAGGTATTTGTCCCCGGTAAGTC
>QNAT01000179.1 GCA_003641555.1 Thermotoga sp. | reverse complement strand
GGGATCTGCCCAGCCAAATGTTTTCTTCAAAAGCTCCTCTCCATTTCCTCCAAGCGTGTTGATAATCTTTTCAGCCCTCGAACGTATTGCCCCTTTTAGGCTTGTTCCTGGTATTGCATTTTTCCCATCGGATTTAATATGAACCTTATCAGGTTCTTCAGGGTTTGTTGCGTAGGATGAGATGATAAGAGAACTCTTTAAGGAAAATATTGCATCTATTGTAAAATCTTTTTTGGTTCTTAACTCAAGCCCTTCCACAGAGGGAAAGGGATATTTTTTTGATTCTCCTAATTTTTCAAAGTTCGAGTCTACGGCTAAAAGATATGCCCTCCCATCTTTAGGAAAATCAAAAGCAAAGATCTCTTCATCTTCGAGTTTGAATCTTCCAAAGCCCTTCGATGTCATGGCGCCTATAAAAATGTTTCCGTCTTTTAGTTCTTCGATACAGGTTTTCAAAATCTTTAAGATCTCATCTTTGTTCTGATCTCCCATTACTTTGATCTCCGCATTCAGTTCAAAGGGACATTCCTCTTCAACCAATTCATAGTTGAATTTCGCCTTTTCCCTGGCTATGCCCCTTTTATTATCTATTGCCACACCATCACGGAAGGATATCGATGGCTTGTGGTTCTTTAATCTTAAATCACTCTCAATAAAATGACTCTGCGTATTTTCATTTCCCCAGAAATATCCCCAGGAACTGTTTTTCCTATAATTTTCTTCAATGTGGTGTTTCAAAGCTCCAACAAAGGAAGAAGCAGGAATGTAGGGAACCCCTTTTTCATCTTTTAATATCTCAATATCTCTGTAATCTCCTTTGCCTTTCCCTATGATAAAAGGCGATATATTTTTCAACTTACCTTTTACGATTACAATTGATCTTAATCCGGACATTTTTACCCCTCCATCTTTTTAATTATCCTCAGGTTTCTCAAAAAGGAAAGCCAATATATTTTTGAAAGATCGAAGGTCTTCTTTTCGGATTCGACATTAATTGAAACTAATCTTAATTTATCTCCTAAATCTTGAAAATCCTTTTGTTGTCTTTCTTTATCACAAATATCGAAATTGTAAAGTTCATCCCAAAGTCTGACATCCTTCAACTTTTTTCCCGCCTGTCTATCTTTGATCTCATTAAGGAAGTTTTGCCAATTTTCCTTATCTTGAACATCAGCGAGCATCCTCTCGAGTCTTCCGAGTAGATGATTGGTGATCTGTCCTTTGTATCCAAAAGTCCTCGCTCTTTCAAATCCTTTATACTCAAAATATTCTTCTTCTTTGGTCTTTAAAACGTACACAAGAATATCCAGAATTTTTAAGGGTTTTATATCTCTTTTAGCAGTTTTTTCCTTTCGTAGAGAATATCTTTCTTTTATATCAATCAACACCCTTACCCTTCCAAAGCCCTGTTCTGCTCTTTCCCCCATACCGTAATTTTCCAGCCGATTTAGTTTATCCTCCGGGTCATTGCATTCGATAAGTGAAATATTAAAGCAGGAACCAGGAGCAATCGCTATAACCCTTGAGCTCTTCATCCGCCATATCCCTACGAAGCTTTCTACATACTGGACTTTAACGGCAGATGCTTTAATTTCTATCTCGCAGTCGAGTAACCTTTCTAAGTATCTTTTAAATACCCTTTCGGAGGCCTCAGGGAAACCGAATTCATTGAACAAGATCAAAGGGGAGGTAACCAAAAGGAAAAAGTCCTTATCATATTTTGAAATTTTAGGGAGGTTACTAATTCCTCCGAATTCGAACTCTACATGTCCATATTGAGCAGTCTTCGACCTTCCCACATAAGCAGAAAAACCATCTTCGTAAAGACCTTTAATCGCATTGAGCAAGTTTTCATCTCCCATTATGTATCCCTTGAATTTTTCTTCCTCTTTTATGGCTTCGTAATAGAATATGGCTCCCTCCTTCTTTGTAGCCTTACCTGAAATCCTTTCCCTTGCATTGTGGAAGAAGAATTCGGTGCCGGGAATATGTTTGCGGATACCGCCATTTTCAAAATATACGTATCCACCAAGAGGTTTTGTCTTTTCGCCTGGCACTTCTTCAAGGATGTTATATAATTCAGTTCCGTCTATTTCTTCTTCCCCCTTTTTCTTGTGTAAAAATAGTGGAGCTGGAAGGTATTCATTACCATCTTTTACAGGATAGGCAGGTGTAGTCAGTAAATCTCCTTTAAGGAACAGTGTGTAAAACCTATCATCCTCATGAGCAGATTTGAGTCTGAGCTTTTCAATGAAAGCATTAGCCAGAACCCCTCTTATAGTTGAAGATGGAATATATTTTTCAGTATTCACAGTGTTTTGTTCCCCTCTCTGTTTAGATATTACGACAGGGGCAAGGGTTCTAATGAAGAATTCAAGCATCTTCCTTTTACCTGAGTAGCTGAATTGCTCTACATCTCGAGATACCATACTCTCTGTCTCGATGACCTCATTCTCGTCCTTCAACAAAATCTCTATAGCCTTTTCCGTATCCATGCCATCGCTAATAATACTAGCATTGACCTCTCCATAACCCCTGTTTCTTGACGTTCCTATTCTCTTGAAATTCCTCACTGCAAGATATAAAATGGCACTTTCTTTTGGAGATAACAGATCTTTTCTCTTTATCTTTCCGATAAAGACAAAGTGTGGCTTTAAAACCCTGAATGTTCTGAGAGAGCCTTCCTTTGCCACACCGCTCTCAATTGCCGTTTGATACCTTAGCGTTGTGAAGTAGTTTACGATGTTTTCTCTATGGAGTAGATTTCTCCATTCATTAGTGTTCTTCAATTGCTCAAGTTCATCTTTTATCTCACTGTAATTTTCAATGTAGAGGTTCTCAAATCTCAGTTTTCCTTCCAAAAATCCTCCTTCTCCAAATACCTTACCAACAATCTTCTCCGAAATGCCAAGTATCTCACATACTTCCTGAGCGATTTCCTTTAAGATTCCCTTTACCCTTCTGGCCGGTATGTAGGGAATGCCAAATTCATCAAAAACTATATCAGCATCGATTAGACCCGAACCCTCTCCTGAACCTAAAAGGGTATATGAACATACCTCAATGCGAAGTTTCATAACAACACCTCCGGGTAAAACTCCATGATTTCTATAGCATCGAAATACGGTGTTTTTTTATCCTGCCAGATCTTTTTGTGATAGTTGAATCCTGGAATTTCAGGGAGTTTATATCCTCTTGCATTTAATTCTTCAACAAACATCTTAGCATCTCTTTCATCCCTGTAAAGAACTTCTCTTAGTTGCATCACCTTATTCCTCGGCAATTCCTTTAACCCTTTTATTATATTTTTCAGGTTTTCGATATGTGAATCTTCTGAAACAACTCCATCGATTCTGTAAGGGCCGAAATGCAAGTTACCTGCAGGGACCTCATAATAATTCTTATCTATTTCTTCTCCTACCCATCCTCTCGAGGATGCAAGAAAATCTATATACGAAGAACTTTTTACTCCCCTTGATCTTCTCTTCGCCTTATCGATAAGGTATTCTGCCATTTTATAAGCTCTGAAAAAGGGATATTTTGTCTTTACAATGGCAATTCCTCCACAGGAAGATAAAGGTTTTTTCCCCATCGACACTTTTTGTTTTGTAAATTCCCTCATAAAAGTCTCTGCAAGCCACACCCCCAATCTTCCTTCGGACACGAAAGTTATATCATCACCACCTATGATGATCGGCCTTACTGGAAGTATAGTTTTCCCATCATCTCTCTCAAAAACAAAATCATTTTTCTCTGACAGGGTTTTATCCTCGATCTTACGGATGAGTCTTTCAATCATTGAGTGAAAAGTACTTTTCGTTGCTTTTCTTACACTCTTTGAAAGATCCCTTAATCCTTCTAAAGATCCACAGGATTTGAATCTATCGCCCATTTGATTTCCATCTATATGGACAACAGCAACGTAACTTATCTTGTGTTTCTTTTGTTGACCAAGTTTTCCAATCTCATTTGTAAAGGTGTATTTACTATTCAGAAGATCTTTTAATTCTTCCGTTATTTCCTTTTTTGCATCTTCAGAAGTCCTGATCTTCACATAAGCCACCGAAGAAATGGGTTTTTCATCGTCATCTTTAAATTTTTCGGCACTCTCGTCCGTCCTCGGACAATCAGCAGTAAATCCATATTTGGAAAGGCTTACAGATGGAAAATATTTGTTTTTGTTTTCTATCAAACTCTCGTGAAGTCT
>QNAT01000178.1 GCA_003641555.1 Thermotoga sp. | reverse complement strand
TTAGGGCTTGTGATCAGTGAATTTTTGTATAAACACTTTCCAGATGCCCCAGAAGGTGAACTTTCAAAAGTAAAATCGTATATTGTAAGTGAAAGCGCTTTAGCAGAAGTCGCACACACGTTAGAACTCGGGAAATATATATTTCTGAGCAAGGGTGAAGAGCATAGTGGTGGTAGACAAAGGGCATCACTTCTATCCGATACAGTGGAAGCTATAATAGGAGCCATATTTCTTGACTCGGGGATAAATGCTGCCCGAAAATTCATCATTGGTAATTTCAAAAATAAGATAAAACTAATGGTAGAAACATCTTTAATATCTGATTATAAGGGCACTTTACAGGAATATACCCAACATTATATGTCTTGTTTACCTGTATACAAGTTGATCCTGGAAAAAGGCCCGCCTCATAAGAGGGAGTTTCAAGTTGAGGTATGGATAGACGGTAAAAGATACTCAACAGGTAAGGGTTCTTCTAAGAAAAGAGCCCAGCAGAAAGCAGCTAAAAAGGCGTATGAGAAATTGATAAATGCCGTTCATCGCGGAGACGGAGAGAGCACAGAGAAAAGCTTGTAATGAGTGGCATGTGACAGAAGGGAGAAGTGTAAGGAAATGTCAAATGTTGATGAAGAAAGGTTGATCAAGAATTTCAAGAATCTGGTTTCAATCTACAGTCCCTCTAAGAAAGAAGGAAAAGTTGCAGAATATATTAAGGATTATGCAGCTAAAAAACATTGGGATTTTACCGTAGATACTGCTAACAAGGCTACAGGTGGAGATACAGGTAACATAATATGTTGGCTGCCCGGGATATCTGACGAGTATGTCCTGGTCTCAGCACACATGGATACCGTTGAACCCGCTGCCAATAAGAAGATCTTGATAAAAGACGGTATTATAAGATCCGATGGGACAACGATATTGGGAGCAGATGACGAATCTGGTATTGCGATAATGCTAGAGATGTTAGAATATTTTTCTTCTCATAGAAAACCCAAAGTGGGGATTGAAGCTGTATTCTCAATATCAGAGGAGATAGGACTTCTCGGTGCAAAAAACCTGGATTACAGCTTAATAAGGTCTAAATACGCATATATTCTGGATAGTGGTGGCCCAATCGGCACGGCTATTGTAAAGGCCCCGTCGCATTTTAATGTAGATGTTAAAATTCATGGGATAGCCTCTCATGCGGGTGCAGCACCTGAAAAAGGGGTAAATGCCATAAAGATAGCAGCAGATGCCATATCCCGTATGAAAATCGGCAGGATAGATGAAGAAACAACAGCGAATGTTGGTATCATTCAGGGCGGGAAGGCTACAAATATAGTGCCAGATCTATGCGAGATCAAAGGGGAAGTTAGGAGTTTAACGAAGAGTAAGGTGGAAAGATTTACTGATGAGATGATAAAATGCTATAAAGAAGCAGCGAGTAAAAATGGTGGAAGAGTAGATGTGAATAAATATATGGCATACCAGGGTTATACTCTCTTGAAAGATTTTATGACTGTCAAGGAATTCACGAGGGCAACGAAAGCAATTGGGTTAATACCAATGTTCGTTTCATCTGGTGGTGGGAGTGATGCGAACATATATAATCAACATGGAATAGAAGCGATAGATGTATCCACTGGCATGGCAGATGTCCATACGACACATGAACATATAAAGATATCTGATATTGTTAAATTAGCAGAATTGATGATAGAGTTATACAAGAACTGGAAAGGCTAAAAGATGGATTTTAAAGAAAAAACCATTAGATCAGAATACATATACAAAGGGAAAATCGTGAACCTGAGGGTAGATGAAGTTGAACTTCCAAATGGGAAGATTTCCACGAGAGAAATAGTAGAACATGGTGGAGCAGTTGGAATTGTAGTATTATTTGATCGTAAGGAGGTTTTGTTGGAAAAGCAGTTCAGGAAACCATTAGAAGATGAATTGTTAGAAATACCAGCTGGTAAACTGGAAAATGGCGAATCTCCATCATCCGGGGCAGAACGTGAATTACTGGAAGAAACAGGGCTTACCAATGGTAAATGGGTAAAATTAGGAGGATTTTATTCCTCACCTGGGTTCACAAATGAGTATCTTCACATTTTTCTCTGTGAAGATCCTGACAACGGAGAACCAGCACCAGATGAAGATGAATTTATAAGATTGGTGAGGATAAAGTTGGAGGATTTAATGTCGATGATATTTAATGAAGAGGTACGAGATGCCAAGACTGTGGCAGGTTTACTCATGGCACTCTCGTATATTTCCTCAAAGGAGAGTTAAAATTGGAAAATGAAAAGGTGAATGTTGTTGTGAATGGTAAGAACGTTTCTTATCCTTTAACGGCTACCAGTACGTTAGGGGAAATAGTGAAGAAATTTATTGGGGAATACAAAAAGATGAATATGCTCCTTACCTCTGTTAAACGAGGTGAAGAGGTAATACCACTCGATAAAATATCTGAACTAAAAGATTCGCAACTAATTAGTGGTGAAACTATAGAGATGCAGTTTGTGGATATGAGAGAATATGCAATAAATACTATAGATACAGCCTCAGAATACGTTGATAGGGCAAGGCAGAACTGCTATACGGTAAACCAACTTTTCACCAATGGTAATATCAAAGAGGGTTTACAGCAATTTCAGTATCTGATGGAAGGTATCGAGTCGATCAATGCTATACTGAGTGGCATTTTGAAATTGATGGGTGGGACCCTAACAGAAAAGGATCTATCTTATCTCAATGTTGGCGGAACCATGAAACGGATAGAAAAAATACTACCCACTCTGGAAAGTGCACTCAAGAAAGGTGATTACATATCTGTTGGGGATATAGTCGAGTACGAAATCCCGGATGAATTGACACTGTATGAAGAAATCATGCAAAAAATAAAAGGTATACTCACAAGGAAGGTGAATTGAATGTTAAGCACCAGAAACGCCTATGCGAGTTACAGAGAAAGGCAGATAATGACTGCTCCCCCAGAGTATCTTGTAGCGTTGATATATAAAGAAGCCATATTGCATTGTAAAAAGGCTTTAGAATATTTTAACACCAAAGATATCTCTGCTATCAGCAATTCGATCATCAAGGTAGAATCTCTGATAATAGAACTCCTATCTTCCCTCGATGAGGAAAAAGGGGGTGAGATAGCGAAGAATTTGAAGACCCTTTACCTTTATATGTACAGACTTCTGGTAGATGCAAATGTAAAAAAGAATGAGGCTGGTGTAAAGGAAGTCCTGTCGTTGTTAGAAGAACTAGCCGCTACATGGGATGAAGCAGTAAAAAAAACAGTTGTTTCAACACACTCCGGAGATAAGGAGGGCACGAATTCCGCTATCCGCAAATCGTAATGCGTGAAACGATAAATTCTGTGATGTTAAAAAATAATGTTAGATTAGAACGTGCACATATCCTGGATGTAAGAGAAATTGTGCAATTAATCGATGAGATTTTTATCGATTATCTCATCCCTATTAAATGGAGAGAAGATGAATTCCTTCTCGATCTTAAAGAGAATTCTATAGATCTATCACTGTCCAGAGCAGCCCTTCTAAATGGTGAACTCATAGGTATTTTGCTGTTGTGTAATCGATATCCCATTTCGAGGATAGATGTGATGGGGATAAAAAAGAAACTCAGGGGTAAAGGCATAGGAGGTCTTCTTCTAAATGCTGTTCTTACAGAGGAAAAGAAAAAGGGATTTGAGAAGATGATACTTGAAGTCATCTCTACCGATTTAAAGGTAATAGAATTCTATACCAGGTATGGTTTTCACAGGAAAAGGAAACTTTTATCTTATATTATTAATATAGACATTCATCAACGCGAGAATTCAGATGTTTCCGTTATACCAGCGAGTTTTGAAGAAACCATTCATAAGGCAAGAGCTTTTGAACAAGTGAGAAATTGGCAGCGATCATTAAGGTCAATGGAACTCTCACGTGGTAGATACAACTATTCTTCATTTTTCGATGAACGAGGAGAAGGTTATATTATATGGGGAAAGAATCGAGAAAGGGGTATCTTCATAGTAGATATCGGTGGAAAAGAAATAGATATCGATACATTCAAATCGATCTTAATATACCTTGCTCAGCAAAGTAATGCTCGATATGTTACGATGATGAACATACCAGAGGGGCATTTCATCATTCCATTACTCAAAGGGTTAGATGCAAGGGAATTATTCACCCAATATGAAATGTCC
>QNAT01000177.1 GCA_003641555.1 Thermotoga sp. | reverse complement strand
GACATTCAGGTATGGGAAAATAATGTGAGATGCAATATACTGAAGGTTGAAGAAGTAAAGATGAATATAAGAGTACTGATATGTGAAGGAAATAGAAATGTTAACGTTAAAGGTTTGACATCCCTTATCAAGAGTAAAATGCCTTTAACAAGGATTGTGAAAGTAAAAGCAAATCTATCTGATATTGTGAATGCTATCTCCCCAAAAGAGGATAATTTTTTAATCATTTCCTCAGAAGAATTGAATACCTTGATGAATAAAGTGGGGAAAGCGAAGATGGCTCTCATCATGAAAATAGATAATATTAGACCTGTGATCATAGATGAACAGATCACTCCTGAGATAAAGGCATTTCTGTACAAGACGAATGGCTGCCTTGTAAAAGTGCTTTCGAACCTTCCATTTGTATTGAATTCTCTTAATGGAACGTTAAACGAGGTTATATTCAAGACGAAGTTTATAATATCCGATTCCAATACAAGAGATGTAGATGTGGTGTACAGAGGCAAGGTTGAAACACATCTGGATTATATATATTATTTACCTGTAAAACCATGAAATATATACTGTTATTTGCTGCGATCGGTTCTATTATATTTTTGTCTTTTGCCTGTTCTCAACAGATACATACGGGTGTTGTCTTGAGGCAGGGAATCAGGATAGCGAACAAAAGGGTTATGGTACTGCCATTCGATAACCCATGGGAGAACGAGACTCTGGGCGGCTTCATTGCTGATTGCTTTTACGATGCCTTTGCACGTCAAGATCGTTATTTGCTTCCTTCACAAGATTGCAGAAAGGAAATACTGAAAGATGAAACGAGGTTAAAGACTTTGATGGAAGAGAACAAAATAGACGCGGTCTTGATGGGGAAAATAACGGATTATCGTTTAGAAAATTTTGTTCCAGTAGTAGGGTTTCAAATCAGATTGTGGAATCCTGCCCGGAAGAGGAATGAATGGCTGTTAACTAAGGTATATAAATGGGATTCCAACAATACAAGAAATTTTATGCTCAAAGCAGAACCAGACCTTGCTGATGAATATGGGAATTTACGATATGATCAGGCGGCCTTTACGAAACATATGATATATGCGATCGTGACCACTATGCCAGAGGATTGGTGAAAAACACTTTATGAAAGATGCGAAGGATTACTATAACATTGCGGTAGATCTCCAGAAAGAAGATAAATTGGCAGATGCTAAAATGTTTTATGAAAAGGCGATCCGATTGGATCCTATGATGTACCAGGCGTATAATAACCTTGGAAATGTGCTGTGCAGGTTGGGGAATTGGGAAAGAGGATTGAGTTATTATAAAAGGGCGATCGATATCAAGAAGGACTTCTCATTACCATATTACAATATAGGAATTCTTAAACACGAAAAGGGTATGGTAATGCAGAGTTTAAAGTATCTGCGGGAAGCGGAAGAATTGGGTATGAAAGGTGCAGATCTTTATCTGGAAATGGCCGAAGTCCTTTATGAAATGGAAGAATACGAAAAGGCATTGAAATACTTTCTCGAGGTGATAGAAGATTCGGAACAGGGATATGCATATCTTGGAGCAGGTTTTTGTTACTTCAAATTAGGTAAAATGAAAAGGGCAAAGCAGATGTTGGAAAAGGCAAAGGCTCTTGGAATCCAGGTAACGGAAGGAGAGTTGATGATAAGGAAGATAATGAGTGAGAAAGATGGCTGATAATGTAGATGCTTGCAAAATACACCTTAAGAACGAAAAGAGAAGAAAATCTGGTAAGATTAGCACAAGAAGGAGATATAAACAGCATGCAGATATTGGTTCAGAAGTATTATCCTATGGCTGTTAAGATCACCTCCAAATATTTTGCAGTAGGGGCAGAAAAGGAGGATTTAATACAGAGTGGATTATTTGGTGTTATAAAGGCCACATTGTATTACAAGCCTGGTAAGAGCTCATTTTCCTCCTTCGTATGGACTTGTATAGAAGGAGAAATTCAAACTTTTGTTTCATTTTGCAATAGGAAAAAACATGAGGTTTTATCTGATTCTATATCTATGGATTATGTCGTAGAAGGAAATGATGATGATGTTCCTATCTCTGATACGATGAGTTCAGGGGAGGATCTCTCCGGTGAGGTTTTAATCGATATAATGATTGAACGATTTCTAAAAGAAGCGAAAGAAATATTGACTAAACGCGAATATGATATATACGCCTTGTTTATAAATGGTTACACTTACAAAGAAATAGCCCGAAGAACCAATGCTACGAGAAAGGCAGTGGATAATTCTATACAAAGGGCAAAGAAAAAATTACGGGGTATAATAGATAAGTATAAAAATTATTTAGTGTCCGGGAGACGATATGATCTATCAGCCTGGTGAAAAACGATTTTTAAATAAAAGTGTTCAAAGGAAAATGATGTCTTCGAATGTATATCCTTTCTTCGTTGTAATACTTATCATTATTGCTATAGGATTTTCCATTGCATTTTCCATCTTTGATTACATTAAGATACGTTCTTTAGCAAGAGAAGTGGCGAGGACACAGAATGTTCTGAATCGCAGAATAGAGAGCAAAACCGATGAACTCAAAAGTATGATAATGAAAAACAGAGAATATCTCGGACCTAATAGTCTGTTGAATGACATGATAACAGCATACAACTTTTTATCTAACGAGCAACTGGATTTTGAGAAGATGGTGAAGATGTTCTCGAAGCCTCAGACTGGTGCAGAATACTTCACGTTTTTCATAACCGGTCCAAAGCGGGTATGGATAGGAATAAAGTCGCCTTCAACTACCAGGAATTACCTTTTTCAGAAAGAACTTGCACCAGGTCTGTGTGATTATGATTTCTATACCAAAAAGGGACCATCCGTCGATACACGTTACTCTATAAAACTTAAGGGTAAGGATTTCAAGATAACGTCCGCTTCTTCGGATAACACGTATATCATATCCAAAACCGTTAATGGCTTTAAGATATACAATTTGAAAAAATAGTAGAGTATGCCAAAATAAGAGGTATTTGAATTTTGTAATACCCTAAAAATAGACTTTGGGGGTGAGACAATGAGAGTCAGGAGTCTTGCATTTTTCCTTTGTTTCCTATTCTCTTCGATACTGCTGGCAAATGCAGCAGATGTAGGTGTGCAGCGTGAACTCTTCATATCCATGAGTAAAAAGGCAGGTGATATCATAGCGAACAGATTTGCAAATGCAAAATTGAATAATGTCGGTGTGATCGAAGTAAACGGCAGTGGAATTCCTATCTCTGGTTCGGATCAGATATTCGATTCGGAGGTAGTGAATGCTCTGACAAGGCACGATATAAAAGTTATAGATCGTAGTGTTATATCGAGTATTGTTGGAGAAAAAAAACTGACATTGAGTGGATTGGTGAGTAACAATCTCATAGAAAAGGTGTCCAAAATGGCAGGCATAAATTACTTTTCCAGATTCATTTTGTATTCTATGAGTTGTGAACCTGCTGAGCAGAATTGGCTTGAAGGAATATTCATAGAAAAGAGAGGATACGTTAGTACCTTGAAAGGAAGTTTCAAGGTTGTGGGATTGGATTCTTCTATTGTTCTTTCAGATGATTTCAGTACCTCATCTGCAAAATTCAAGATAACCAAATACGTATCAAGACCCGCAGCGTATATATATCCAGCGGTGTTGACAGGTGGTATTATGCTTTTTTCAGCTCCTGAGGAGTGGAGAACCAACAATATATGGCTAACTGTTTGTGCAGCAGCAGGGCTCATTGTTTCTATCTTCACAGGGGATTTCCTTTACAAACATCTACCATGAGGGGGAAATCCAGCATGAAGAGATCTATATTCTTTATCTTGCTGATATCCTTGATGATCCTGTCGTCATGTTCGCTAAATGAGAGTTCATCAGCACATAAAGCCATATACGGCGGAACGATGCAAGAAGGCAATTTCTTTATAGTATATGGAATGGGCGTCCCCTCTCCAACTGCAAAGAGTAAGGCAATGGGGAAGATAACCGCAATAGACGCTGCTAAATTGGATGCCGAGTACAACTTAACAGCTATTCTTTATGGTTTTACTCTAAAAGGTGGCATATCGGTTAAAAATTATGTCCTCAAAAACAAGGAGGTTTCTATGCACTTGAAGGCATTTGTCAGGAATCTCGTGTTTGATGAATGGGGATTCGATGAAAAAAACAGCATAGGCTGGGCAAAGATCAAAGTACCCATTTCTATGGTAAACAGTGCCATTTTTAAG
>QNAT01000176.1 GCA_003641555.1 Thermotoga sp. | reverse complement strand
GAGAGGTGAGTAATACAGGCATATACTCCCATTCCTGGAATATATCCCTGCCTTTAAGAAAAGATCAACAGATTGAGCAGAATTTGTGCTATCGAAAGAATATGTCATACTCCCTCCTAAGAGGAAGAAGCGGTACTTCCATTCCAACGTTCCGCTGTATTCGAGCATGAATTCATCGATAGCCATCAAGGGTGCCATGATATCAAGGATTCCAGAGGATAGGAAGGGATCCTGTAAAGTGTTGGTTTGGACTAATTTTAATTTTACCTTGTAAGATTTATCTGTTTGTACGGGAAGGTCAGCCCCTACCAGCAAATATTCCCATAGCTCCTGAGCAGGAGATCCACTTATACCTGTAAACAAACCTACAGAAGTAGCACCCCATGTGTACCCGGCATCGATCGCAAACTCATAATATCTCATGAGTGCATCGAATCCCACAGTCGATATATTACTCCTCATGAAGAGATTCCTTTCTTCTTTCTCACCTGGCCAAAGGTCAGCGAGTCTCGAGATATTCGGAGATGTCTTGACAACGGATACTTCAAAGACGAAGTTTTCATTCGGTGTCTTCATAACGGTGACGGCTACGTTTTCATTTCTCAGCAACACAGTTGAGCTGGCTTCAAAAATCGGGGTCCCTGTACTGGAAAGACTTAAATCGAGAACAACTCCCGATGCACTTTCAGATACCACCTTTGTGTCCAATTCCATGCCCAAATCCAAATCCTTGAATTCTACCGATTTTCCAGGAATGACGGCTGCGAATCCCGTGCTTTTGACCTTCGAGATGTGTTGAATTTTTGTGAAATCTTCAACATCTACACTGGAGAATTTGCCTTCATTTATCAGTTTATCCAGCCATTTGTAGGCATTCTTTGCAGTTATATACGATTCTCTGGATATCCTGTAGAGTGTGTAGACCACGAATGACCGCTTCGGTAGCGCATCTACACTTCTTAAGGTCTTGATGATTTTGGAATACACATTCTGAGGCCCAGAAAAAAACAACATGGACACTCCTTTTACATAAGTGATATATGAGGTATAAGGTGAAAGAAATGATATTGCATCTTCGGGTTGTAGGTACTTGAGCGGTATAGAGTACGTTGAATATCCACATACCTTCATTGCAGATGACGAGTTAGAAGAGCCCACGAAGTAAACACCCTTTTTCTTGAAATAGAAGAGGCCGAATTTCGAACAAATGGTATTCATAGCCTCATCGAATCTTACATCTTTTAACGCCATTGTGACCCTGCCATTAATCGTTTTATCTACTACTATCGGGATCCCAAACTGTTCAGAAATATCATTGAAAGCCTGATCCAACGGTTCTTGATAGAAGGAAAAAGAAGCCGTCTGAGCTATAACAGCAACTGCCATTAGAAAAATGAGAATGAAAATGAATAAGATCGATTTTCTCACTGTTATTCACCCACCTTTTCACAGGTGATGATCACTATGAGTTCTTTCCTTACTCGCTTCATATTTTCCTGGGTAAACAAGTAACCAATCACAGGTATATCCCCGAGGATCGGCGTTTTGGACAGAGTTTTTTCGTAGGTATCGAAACTCATACCTCCTACCGCTACAGTATCGCCTATCTTTATATCAAATGTAGTAGAAAGTGAATGAGTCATGGTATCCGGTATGGGATTGGTGGTTTCCATTACTTTTGATAGACTCTCTGATAGCGCTATCGTAACGTCATTCGATGTTGAAACCGTTGGGGTAACCTTTATATTTACTCCTACCTTCACATCTTTATAATCCTTCCTTCCATATTGATTGGTGTAGGGATATTTTCTCGTTGTCGAGACATCAACACTTCCCGTATTCCCACTTGTTATCCTGACTCTGGGATTTGCAAGGGTCTTTACCTTACCGTTTGTTTCTTCAGACTTTATATCAGATAGAATAGATATTTGGTTTCCCTTATAGCCTAAACTCGTAACTCCATTCAATACATTTAACATAACTGAAGTGGAAGAACTGCTGGGGAACGAATATCCCATACTCATTCCCCACTTCTTCAAGACTGATTCATCAACTTCTATGATCTGCAGCCGAACCACAACTTCTTTTATAGGAATGTCTACCATCTTGATGATAGAAAGTATCTTCGCCTTCATATCATCTGGTGCCCCTATTAAGAGAATGTAAGGTGAATTCGTCGATTTGAAGACGAACTTTTTCATTACGTCGGGAAGAAAATCTACAGCCGTATTGGCAGTGATGTACTTGAGATGATATGGCGTCGAACTCACCAGATAGATGAAACTATTAGATGTAGGAACTGCCATTCCCACGAAGTAGACCTTTGGCTCGATCTCTTTCCAGGAATAGCCCCCTGGTAAGAGCATTAGATCCAGAGCATCCGAGATAGTAACATCGGCAAGATCGAGGGTTATAAATCCTCCCACACTCGAATCAGTAATGATCGTGATCCCTTCTTGAGTAGCAAGGTCATAGAGTGCTTGAGAAAGATCCTCCTGGAAAAAGGATATCGTAACACCCAGTGAGGAAATAGCTAAAAATATCGTCATAAGCAAGATCGTAAATGAAATACGCATCGTTATCCTCCTCTATCTCTCATCATTTTTAAAATCTTTCCTGGGTAGAAACCGTTTTGTAGATCGGCTTACCTTCAGCATCTTTTTCGAATACATATCTCAAAACCACTCTAACAGTGCCTCCTTTTTCTACCCTCGTTGGAATCACAACTTTTTGATGCAAGGTGAATCCAGTATATACACGATTCTTGTTCATGGATACAGGTTGAGGAAGAATAGATCTTCCGTTTTTATCCAGTGCAAGGAGATATCCAGAGAAATCTACATACGAATTCCCGGTATTCTTGACATCAAATGAAACTTCTGTTTTCGTTCCAGCAGGGGTGCAAATTAAATTATCGAGTGCTATAGATTTTGTAGTCTTGCTCACGCTGAATATCATTGGAATGCTTATGGTTTTCGAAGCCCCTTTTGAAATTGCAGCATTTAGATTCAATAGGGCATAATACTCCCCTGCCTCTGGCAACTGTTCCGGTGCCTTCCCTACAATTCTTACCGATCTTTCTCTGTAAGGATAAACGATAATAGGTTTTGGATAAACCTTCATATCTCTAATAATGGCTTTATTGAGAACTGTGGGCACCAGAGTACCATCTGTTCTTTGCTTAAATCCAGTGATCCTTGCACTTATATTCAACTTCCGGAAATCGAGACTTTCGATCTTGAGATCTTTACCCACGAATACCCTGGGCCTTTTCAGGGGAATTTCGATCGCAGAGATATCACACTTGAATGCTGGTTTCTGATTAACTTCGGCATTCGTTATTTTGAATTCGAATACGTTACTCGTCATATGATGATTTCCCAGATCTGCGGAGAGCATCGCACGATAATCTCCATTTGGCAGGAGCCTTTCTGATGGAAGCCATACAACACGGGTTATAGCAGGAAAAGCAATTGTATCCTGTCTACTGAGCTGAAACGTACCCATGAGTCTGTGAAGCGTGTTTGAGATCACCCTCATTTGACCATCCAGGCCGATCACAGTATTACCCTCATTTGCATACTCGATTTTGAACACATAAGGATATTTTTTCAACGACGCTGGAAAGTCCTTTGGTAATTGATCTGTGGAGGTTTTATAAACATCCGAAGACCTAAACTTTGCTTTGTATGTATATGTAGAATTCTTCACATCGATTATGATAATACAGAATATATTCATAACTACCCTGAATCCACTTTCAATCTGCTTTCCCAACACATAAGAAAAATTAATACCAGCGAAATACTCCCCCGCAGCAGTGAAAGGAACATTAATAGTTATGGGAATGTCGATATCTTCACCAGGAAAAAGTGTTATCGATGTATTTGATAGGGAGAGCCATTTGCGGCAGGAATGGGCATAGGCAGGAGTTGCTATACCTGTGATATAAATACCATTTGAGTTTACATAAAAATCTCTCTTTTCCACATCAACACCCATGGAATTTTGAGATGTATTTTTCAGGTGAAAGATGATGTCTGCCTTCTTCCCACGTAATACAGAGACCCTGGCAAGTAAGGGATTTACCCTCAAGGCAGAAAAGCCTTCAAAACACATAAGAATAACTATAGATACAATGATCACGAGTTTTCTTAAAGTACTCATTACTTCCATCCTTCTTTTTTAATATAAAAATAACACAAGGGTTGGGATACTTACCCAACCCCTATTATACTTAAAAACACCG
>QNAT01000175.1 GCA_003641555.1 Thermotoga sp. | reverse complement strand
GTATGTAAAAGAACAAACGATATCAGGAGTTAAGGAAGCATTGATGGGGAGGAGAACAGTTGCATCTTGCAACGGATTACTTTATGGACAAGAGGAATACATAGATCTCGCAAAAAAAGAAGGTGAGATTCTTGACCTTCGCATGGCAGAGTAACCAGTGATTATTTATCCACAGAAGCATAGAAGACACAGTAAAAAATGTTGAATGATGGCTGTTAGATGCTGGATGAGTGGATGGGTATTCATTTAACATCCATTAAGTCCTTGTGGCAATTTGATCTTTTCTCTGGTTCGTTTGACTTGTATCAAGACAAAAGAAACGAATCAAAGAAAAGATCAAGGCCAGTACAAAATTTGCTAAAATTCTTCGTAAAAATGTTAAAATGGGTGGACTCGCTTCGCTCAGACAGTATCATTTTCTTAACGCATTTTTCCTCGACTTCCTTAACGCAAATTTCGTAATGCCGACTTAAATTCAGGAACAATTTTACCTTAAAATTTTTTATAAATTTGGATATGCTTGCCGATCATCGCAAACTTCAAAAAAGACTTTTCAATCCTAAATATGAGTATCCAATCGTTCTTGATATGTATGGCCTCGTAACCGTTGAACTCTCCATTCAACCTATGTTTCTTATATATATGGTCTATAGGTTTCCCTTCCTGTAATCTCTCAATGATATCTTTTAAGACCTCAAAATCCAGTTTTGAATAATTTCCACTTCTTCCATCCCTCTCGATATCCCTCTTAAATCTCTTTTCTATTTTTATTTTAAGCAACTCAAATTCCTAACCTTTCGAAGAGTTCTTTTACACTATCGTAGATCTCTACATTCTCATCGTGCTCGAGATTATCAATCCTATCTCCGAGTTCTTCAGAAGGAACCCCTACTTCGAAGGGTATCTTTTTTTTCAACGCCACCTCTGCTAAAAACAAATTCACTGCGTCTCCAAAGCTCAGCCCCAACTTATCAAAAACCTTCTTCGATTCTTTATAAAATTTATCCTCTACTCTCACGCTCGTTTGCCTTCTCATTTTATCACCTCCTCACAATTATAATGCAAATGGATTACAAAATCAATACAAATTTGTGTAAGTTTGCGGCTAACGTTTTTATAACTTCTCTTCTTACAGAGTATCAAAGAGAGAAGCGCATTTTTTATCGCTTTGGCTATATCTTCGGGTACAACCTCGAATTTGGCTTCGATGGCGTCTCTTGTAGGTTTATCTTCATTTTGGTCTCTATTCGGGATTTTGGGGAACACCGTTGACATTCACAGACTTTGAGATTTATAATAAATTAGTCAAGGGAGCAATAGCTTTCCACGATATAGTATCAATAATAATCTTGAACTGGAAGAGGCAGACGGAAAGGATAATAAGAGAGGAAAAGAGGCAAAATGAATACTGAGGAGATAGAAAGAAAATTGAAGGAGAAGAAAGTTCACATAAAAAGGGTTTTTCATATTAGAGAAATGGGAATATTTGGTTCTTATATTAGAGGCGAACAAACGGAGGCCAGTGACGTAGATATTCTTGTTGAGTTTGAGAAGGGGCACAAGGACTTCTTTAATTATATGAGACTAAAATATTACCTCGAAGATCTTCTGGGTCGACAAGTTGACCCTGTTATGAAAAATGCGGTAAAACCAAGATTAAAGAAAAGGATTTTTAGTGAGGTTGAATATGTCTAAACAGAGAAGGGATTACATATCCTTTATAGAGGATATTGTAACTTGCATTGAAAAGATAGAAAGATATACAGATAACGTCTCTTTTGAAGAATTTTGCGGAAATGACATGGCTGTTGATGCTGTTATAAGAAACTTTGAAATAATCGGTGAAGCGGTAAAAAAGATCCCGGGAGAGATAAGAAAGAAATATGCAGATGTAAAATGGAAAGAGGCTGCTGGCTTTAGAGATATCCTGGTCCACGATTATTTTGGAATTGACTTAGAATCTGTGTGGGATACTCTGAGAAATAACATTCCATACTTCAAGGAACAAATTGCAAGAGTTTTAAAATATGAAAAAGCATCAGAAAAAAGAGCAAAGAATGATTAACACAACCTATCATTTCAATTCTTGCAGTAGTCGTTCCATTTACTCCTTTTTATATTGATCTGATCTTTCAAACTCTCCCCATTTTGGTCTCTATTCGGGATTTTGGGTTATCTTATACATTTACTTTTTTTTATCTCTTCCTGCCTTGATATCCCCATCATCCCTTTATCAGTGAACATCTCCTTTGAATTGAAAAATCATAAAGATGGAAATTGAGTCCTATCCGCATCTCTCGTAGGGACGAGTCTTTAGACTCGACTCCAACTCACCCCAGAGATTCTCTTTTACACATCAATCTGTGCCTTCTAAATGAATATACTTAATAAGAGGTTCCCACAGAGACTTATGTTCGAATATATAGATCTTCCATCTCAAGAAATCAACGTCTCCGTCTCCCCATCCCATCAGCAAGAATAGTCTTTTTAGAATCGAGAGGTTTTCTTCTTTCTCGATATTCTCCCAGGCGTCTTCCTTTAACACCACACCGGCTTTCATGCTTCCTCTCATCAGATTTCTCAAAATGAATTCCCGATCCTCACTATTCAAATAAGGTTCCAACAACCCATGTGCCTTTTCTGCGATCTCCGTTAGCATTTCACCTGTTATCTGAAGCAGTTTTTCTCTATCTTCATCTCCACCTTCTTCATATTCTTCAATATCTTCGGGAGAGAACAATTCATCGATTTCTTCGTCAGCTTCAATCTCATCTTCTGCCCTTTTAGTTCCCTCTGTTGATCTTAGTTTCTCTAAATAACTTCTGAGGCGTGAATTTACAGATTTGATAATGGTGCTAAAGGCATCTTTATTGGTTTCATCAAAAGAACAAAATACATCGAGTAATTCCTCTTTACTCAAGTAATATTCTTTCACACTCTTTTTTAGTGCTCCCGCTGCCGTTGCAAAGAGCATACCAATTTGAGAATCTACGGTCGGTAGTCTTTCCGAGGATGAAGTTAGGGAGAAAAGAGGTTTTCTTTCTTCGATCGGGATATTAACGAAGGTAGCACATACATTCTCCAAAAGTTCTTTTAACGTAAATTTCCTCCTGCCTAAGGGTAGGCAAAGCAATTTAATAAGTGATTTTATGTCCCTCGTTGTATCCAGCCAGGTTATGAGCAAATCACGTGCACCCAGCTGTGAAAGACTTTCATAGTCTTCTATCTCTCTCTTAAAATTTTTATGAGCAATCGATTTCCCTTCATACCGAAGTATAACACCTAATGCATCTCTATAACTTCCTCTATACACCGCTTTAAACCTTTTTATTAATCTTTTTCTATCAGGATACAACATCTCGAGCCGCTTCCATAATCGTGGCCCATCCATACAGATAGGGATAACTACAGGTTCTTCAACGATCTTGTTGACCCAGGATACTGCTTTCTTTACCTGCCATTCATTTATATCTCCTGTAACACAGATGTTCTTTGGGAATCTGCTCTCGAAGAGAACACCAACGGACAAAACCGCAAGATGAAATGGATAACCTTGAGTTTTGTTGCCAAACACAGTCACTCCGTTATTGATAAACTCAATATTCTCATCATCTGCGTACAAGACATCTCCATGAGTCGTTGAATAATTCCGTCTTTCTCTGTACTTAGATATATGACGATAAAGCCTAAAATCCTCTGCATATTCCCTGCTCTTCATGTCACCCGTAATTTCCCAATACTCATCAGAGGTACCTTTATTTTCTACGATGTTTCGGGTAAGAACATAATGTTCGCATCCACTGCTCCCTTCTACCTCCTCTCTCATCAGAGGCAAAGGAAAGGCATCGAGCAATTTTAAACTTTCCTCATATGTCTTTTCCCATTCCTTTTGTTTAATCCCCTTAAAGTTAACGTACATGAACACACAAATCCCCATGTTTTCCCCTCCTTTACCGTTTAATCAAGTTTTCTCTGTTAAAATCGAAGACTCTGGTGATCGCCCTTCGATATCAATTTTGCCTTATTAACAACAGAATAACTTCCCGGAATCATCCATCTGTTATGTTCATTTCTTTTGTCTTGATACAAGTCAAACGAACCAAAGAAAAAGTCAAAACCTCAATGGAACAATTTCATCTTACAAGATACATTTCCATAACCGTAGGGATATGACTTTAAAGTCTCTACCCATTGGGACGCAGTTCCATAACATCACTCACCTACGGTGAATCGGACAGGTTTAAAAACCTGTCCCTATG
>QNAT01000174.1 GCA_003641555.1 Thermotoga sp. | reverse complement strand
TTTCAAAGACTCTCGATCTTCTTGAACCTTTTACCCGGGTGGAGGAAGCACTTCACTTCATATGCAAACCGAAGAGCTGAATAAATCTATAAATGAAATACTCAATGCCAGATATCTGGTTGCCTTAACTGGTGCAGGAGTGAGCACAGATAGTGGTATACCAGATTTTCGTTCCAAATCGGAAGGCTTATGGTATCATTTTGATGCAATGGAAATATTCTCACTCTCCAGATTTCTCAGCAACCCTGTCCCATTTTATGAATTCGCCAGAGATTTCATCTTTCCTATGCTTGAGAGAAAACCGAATGTTACACATGTCGCCCTGGCAAAATTAGAGAAAAAAGGTCCATTAAAGGCATTGATAACACAGAACATAGACCTACTTCATGAAAAAGCAGGTTCTAAAAATATATACGAATTGCACGGCAATTTCCTTCATTCCACCTGTATGAAATGTGGAAAGATATATACCTTAGAAGAAGTTCAAGAAAAGATGAGAAAAGAAAAGGTCCCTCGATGTGATAATTGCGGCGGCGTAATAAAACCAAATATCGTGTTCTTCGAAGAAAATCTTCCTTATAAGGTATTGGAAGATGCATATTCTGAGGTTGAGAAGTGCGATCTCCTTCTCATCGTTGGAACATCGTTACAGGTTTACCCTGCAGCTGAACTTCCTCTCGCAGCAAAAAGAAATGGAGCAAAGTTGATATCAGTCAATCGTGAATCTACACCGCTGGACAAGTGGATTGATTATAAGTTAAACATGGCTTTGACGGTATTCTCCAGTGCTCTTTTGAGGAAATTGCAGGAGGAATGAGATGCCCCTTTCTTCTTTTTATGAAGATCTGAAAAAAACGTTGAAATATGAGATAAAGGGGGCAAAGATTAAAAAAGGCAGTGTCGAGATAAATGTGAAGATCGGGGAGATAAGAGGAGATTCTAAAGAAGGGGAGATCCTCGCTCTTGCTCTTGGAGGCCCGCAAGTCAAAATAGACCGCCTGAAGTGGAAAAAGACACTGATAAGCAGAAATTACTGTCATTTCTATATCAATTTTCCTTTTGAATACATGTTACCTATTACTTTAAATGTTCTTACTGTGGGAAGATTATCTACCTTAAAGACAGAGGTTATCTCCACCTCTCCCTTGAAAAGGAACAGTAAAGTAATAAGACTCGAATCTGAAATAAACTATTCGACACCTGTACATTTTGCAACGGATCTTTCTGTACCCCACGTGAATAAGACCGGACATATAGCTCTTTCCAGCCGTGTTTTAAAAAAAGATGTTTTGAAGAAAATACCTAAGATAGTAGATGGCACCATGCTCGCCCGCTATATTCCACTGACGAAGCATCCTCTCCCCATCTACACCTTATCACGGGCAAAGATCAAAAGGGCATTCTTATCTGTACTGAGAAGATACAAGTCTTCATCTAAGAGTTTGAAATTCGTGGGTGTATATGATGGTATACCAATGGATTACATTGAGAAATTCAAGTTGATCGAACCCAACTCACTAAGAATTTATCTCAAGGTAAAGCCCTTTTTCCCAACGAAATTCATAAAGATAGTTGTTCTCAAAGATGAACAGCAGGGTTCTATTTATCTCGAATCATACGAAGAATGACCTTACCTTTTTTTCATCTTATCGCTTGTTTCCTTGATATCCACTGCTATTTTCATGATAAGTGCCTTTACGAAAGCGATTAAGCCTTTTTCATAATAAAGTCTAAAAGAGATGTAAAGGAATAAGATCAGGAGTATTACAATATATTGTTGACGCAAAAATGCCAGAATATAAAAGAGTATAACATAGGACATTCTTAAAGGGTAATCATAAAGAGGAGTAGGAAATTTTACCACCGAATATGTAACCGCTTCACCATTTATATCAACTACTACGTAATGATAAAAGTAATTCTCAGGATTGATCCCCATTAGTTCTGCACCAGCTCCTGCCGTTATGGTGTAAGGAACACCATCCCAGTTGCCTCGAAAATGGCTATGTATGTGTCCACAGAAAACCATGTCGATCTTGCCCTCTTTGAATATCGACAGGATTTCCTCTGCATTTTTCCTGTCTTTCAAACAATGGTGTTCATGTGGCCTGGGATCGAACAGTGGAACATGCATGAAGACAAATGTATGTTCATAATTCCAGCTCTCTTTCATTCTCTTTTTAAGCCAGTATAATTGCTGTGGATCTATACGAACTTCATTGGCATCATTTAAGACGATGAATAAACTCTTTCCAACTTCAAAACTGTAATAAAATGCCCCGAAGATCTTGTGATACAGCCTTACCCCTTCATCGTATATATCGTGATTACCAGGCACTACCATATGAGGGACTTTGAGTTTTTTGATCTGATTTAAAAACAATTTATATTTCAAATTGTCACCATCAAACACCAGATCTCCTGTATTCATGACGAAGGATACCTTATCGGCGTGTTTGTTTATATCTTTTATCATACGATCGAAGGTACCGTAACTATTCTTGTTATCTCCCAATACCACAAATGAAAATTTAGTAGGGTCTTTAACCTTGATCTTGCTGAAATTCTTATAATTCAAGTCCGTTGTTCTTATGGGAATACCCATCGTTGAGAAATCGTAAGCCCCCAACACCCCTGCTATGATAAGCAAAATAAGTATGAGTTTCTTTTTCATCGTTCATATCTCCTTTTCGTTATCCACTATAGGTGAAGGAGTATATGCATTAGCATCGTATATGATGGAAAATTTCCCAGGGAAAGCCAGATTGTGAATCAAGGCGATCATCCATCTGAATATAATCGCTCCAAATCCTGCAACGATGCCAACCAAAACCGCCAATAAAGATAGATACACTTGATTAATTCTTATTCCCTCTTGTGTTCGCAAAATCAGTTACAACATCTCCATTAAGAATTTACCCTACTTTTGCAAGAAGACCCCGTCTGAAAGGGAGAGTAGTTGACTACAGGTATGATTATACTGCGAAAAGATATTTAGTGCCATAAACAAGAAAAGTATCATCTCATCGCATACAACTGCCAATCATCGCTCACGGTATAGATAGTTCCATCTTTACCGATGATTATGAAGGAATGAAATTTCGATGAGGATTCGAATTTCCATATAAGATTACCTTCTGGATTTACCAGATATATATCACCAAATGCAACACATATATTATCATTTCCATCTACAGTGGGAGAAGCGTTGGAAAAATCATTCGTCTTGAATCGCCAAACGATCTTTCCTTCTCGAGATATCTTGTATAACATTCCCTTTATTCCAACGTATACGTTCCCTTTCGAATCGATGGCAGGAGAAGAATCCACGGAAAAACCCAAACTGCACTTCCATTTCAACGAACCATCTGGATCCATTGCGTAGAGATTTCCATCGTTGGAGCCGAAATATATCGTACCGTCACTGTTATCAACGGCAGGGGTAGAACGTATTGCACCACCTGTCTTGTACTTCCAGCGCAATTTGCCACTTTTGCTGTCTAACGCATAAAGCCAACCGTTGTCCGCTCCAAAGCAGATCCTCTTATCATCGAGGCTGGCAGCCGGGGAGGAACGAACAGGGGCACCTGCATAGAAAGACCAGAGATTGGAATAATTTTTATTGAGATTCAGGGCGTATAGCCTCTTGTAATTGGATGTACCTATGTATAACACATCTTTTATTATAAGAGGAGAGGTGCTTATCGGGACGAAATATCTATAAGAAATGCGCTCCCCCTGGAAATTGTATGCAACTAATCTTCTATCCGTAACGAAATGAATACCATCAGAGGTTATAACAGGTGAATAAAAAAAGGAGGCATTGGAATAAACAGAACGTTCCCATCTGATCTCCCCACTCTGTGAAAGGGAATAACAAGCTTGATTGGATTTTTCAGTGAAATAGATCCTACCATCAAAAATCACAGGATAGGTACGTTCCTGAAAGATATCTTTATGCCATAAGATTCGAGGACACTTTGTAGAGATACGGGCAGTCGTTCTACCAGTGCGTTGTACATCGTGCTTGAAGGTTATCCAATCATTTTTCCCATCTATTCGAGGTTGACAGGCCGATAACAGAAATGAAAGGGAAAAGAGAATGAGAAATATAAAGACAAAATCATACTGTGGGAACCTGGTGATTTTCATTACATTAACCCCTTTTATATTCAATGTCATTCACCTTCGGTGAATCGGACAGGTCTGAAGACCTGTCCCTACGGATGTATGTATACTTTTTTTCGTAGGGACAAGACTTTATGTCTTGTCCGATG
>QNAT01000173.1 GCA_003641555.1 Thermotoga sp. | reverse complement strand
GCATGTTTTAAGGGGAGATATAAATGGTAGCCTACATAATAAGACGTCTGTTATTATTACCTGTAATACTCTTTGGTGTGACATTCTTGATCTTCTGTATGTTTTCTCTTTTGAGTCCACAGGAAAGATTGGCAACTTATGTTAACAACCCTGCTACTCTAAAGAATCCTCAGGCTTCTGAAAGATTGATAAGGAAATACCATTTAAATGACCCATTTCCTCTGGGATATATTTATTGGGTCAGGAGGTTAGCGAAATTCGATCTGGGGTGGTCGAAGGCGGATAATCAGCCTGTCTGGGACGCGATATGTCAAAGATTTCCTACCACGCTTGAACTCGTAATATATTCTGTTATTCCTGTTATATTGGTTGGGATATGGTTGGGAGTGATATCTGCTGTTCACCACAACGATATAGTCGATCAGTCTATTAGAGTTATTGCAATAGTAGGATGGTCTTTACCTACGTTTATATTCGGTTTGTTCGTTTTATTCATATTCTATGGAATATTGGGATGGTTGCCACCAGGCAGATTGAGTACATGGGCACAGGATATAGTTTATACAGGAAAACATTTTCACAGCTACACACATCTCATAACGATAGATTCATTATTGAACGGAAATATTCCGGTATTTCTGGATGCTTTGAGGCATCTTGTTGCTCCAATAATAACCTTATCTTACATATCCTGGGCTTCTTTACTTCGTATAACACGTTCGTCCATGCTGGAAACGTTGAGAAAAGATTATATAAGAACTGCAAGGTCTAAGGGAGTAGATGAACATAGCGTAATACACAAACATGCGGAAAAAAATGCATTGATACCGGTTGTAACTGTAGCAGGCATGATGATCATAGGTATGCTCGGGGGTGTCGTGATAACAGAAACGGTATTCACTTATCCTGGTATGGGTTTCTGGGCTGCTACGGCTGCGCAGCAACTGGATTACGCATCGGTCATAGGCTTCACCTTGTTTTTTGCTTCGATTATGGTATTGGGCAATTTAGCGGTAGATGTATCTTATGCCCTAATAGATCCACGTGTGAGATTGGGATGATAAATAGATGAAAAGAACGTTGAGAAAATTATTCAGTAATGTCACTTCACTCATTGGGATACTTCTTCTTCTCTTTTTTGTTGTTATAGCTATATTCGCTCCTGTTATTGCTCCTCCCCTTTCGGATGATCCTTATAACACACCGAGAATGTCGTGGGATATAAATCCTCAACCCCCGGGTTTTCCCATGTCGGATAATATAAGATTTATATACGATACCATGGGGAAAAAGGTAAAATGGAATAAAGCTATCTTCGGAACTGAAGGAGGCGGATATGATATATTTTACGCTTTGGTATGGGGTACACGAACCGCCTTTAAGATAGGCATAATAACAGTTGCATCTTCAATGCTCATAGGTCTTTTCATAGGTTCTATCTCTGCATATTTTGGCGGCTGGGTCGACGAGGTTTTGATGAGGATAACGGATATATTTCTTTCTTTTCCCTTTTTGGTTGCTGCAATGGTTCTCACAACCATACTTGGAAAAGGTCTGGATAAGGTTATGATAGCGTTAATAACTTTTGGATGGATGGGATATGCAAGGGTTATAAGAGGTAGCATATTATCTGCGAAAGAGGAAACTTACGTCATGGCAGCGAAGGCTCTGGGCATTAAAGATGGGAGAATAATATGGAGGCATCTCTTGCCGAATACGATATTTCCTGTACTCGTACAGGGGTCCATGAATATTGGTTCTATGGTTATAACCGCAGCTGCATTGAGCTTCTTAGGTGTTGGGGCTCCTATGGGATATGCCGATTGGGGACAGATGGTGAGTTTTGCGAGAAATTGGATCATCGGTGCGCCTGGTCATGCAGGACAGTATTGGTATACGGTATTTTATCCAGGAATATTCATCGTTCTGTTCGTTCTGGCATGGAATCTCATAGGTGATACTCTCAGAGACATACTCGACCCACGGTTGAGAGGTGAGCTATGATGGCAAAAAAGAGAGAAAAGTTGTTGGAAGTTAAAGGATTGAAAACATATTTTTTTACAGAAAATGGTGTGGTAAAGGCAGTTGATGGAGTAGATTTCGATGTATACAAAGGCGAAACTTTAGGTCTGGTTGGAGAATCAGGTTGTGGTAAGAGTGTTACAGCATTTTCCATAATGAGATTACTCGATTATCCGGGTAAGACGGTTGGAGGGAGAGTAGTTTTCGAGGGTGAAAACCTTCTGGAAAAGAGCGAAGATGGGATGAGAAAGATCAGGGGAAAAGATATAGCGATGATCTTTCAAGAACCGATGACTTCTCTCAATCCTGTTTTCACCATAGGATATCAGATATCCGAGGCGTTGAAGATTCATCTACATATGAACGATAGAGAAGCGATGGCAAAATCTGTGGAATTACTGAAGAAAGTGGGTATCCCTATACCAGAGCAAAGGGTGCACGAATATCCTCATCAATTGAGTGGTGGTATGAGGCAGAGAGCGATGATAGCTATGGCGATGTCCTGTGATCCCACACTATTGATCGCAGATGAACCCACAACTGCTTTAGATGTTACCATTCAAGCTCAGATATTGGAACTCATGAAGGCACTCCTGCAAGAATTCAACGCTTCTTTGATAATGATAACTCACGATCTCGGTGTTATAGCGGAGATAGCAAATAGAGTAGCTGTTATGTATGCGGGTAAGATAGTCGAATACTCGGATATAAATACCATCTTTCATTTTCCCTTACATCCATATACCTTTGGTTTGTTAACTTCTATTCCGAGATTGGATGTGGAATTGAAGAGATTAGATGCTATACCAGGTTTTGTTCCCGATCCGCTTCATTTCCCTAAAGGATGTAAATTCAATCCAAGGTGTAGATTTGCGACTGATAAATGTAGAGAAGAGGAACCACCGTTGGTTAAGGTAGAAGAAGGACATCTGGTTAGATGTTGGCATGTAGATAGAGTAAAAGAGGAAGTAAAGAATGGCCTTTTGGTGGGGGTGTGATTTGAAATGGCTAAACCGATATTGCAGGTCAGACATCTGGTAAAGTATTTCCCAATAAAAAAGGGTGTTTTCAGGAAAACTGTTGGCTGGGTAAGGGCAGTAGATGATGTTTCCTTTGATGTATACGAGGGAGAAACCCTGGGATTAGTTGGGGAATCGGGGTGTGGTAAGACAACGACGGCATTGACCATTTTGAGATTGGAAGAACCTACCAGAGGTCAGGTGATATTCGATGGTAAGGATATAACGAAGTTGAAAAGACGTGATATGAGAAAGATGAGGAAAGGTATGCAGATCATCTTTCAGGATCCGTATAGTTCTCTCGATCCGAGGATGAAGGTAAAGGATATAATAGCTGAAGGCATGTTGACCCATAATATGCTGAATGGTCGGAATGTGTACAAAAGAGTAGGAGAGCTTCTGGAAAGAGTTGGTATCCCTGCTGACTACATGAATAGGTTTCCTCACGAGTTCAGTGGTGGGCAGAGGCAAAGGGTGGGTATAGCCAGAGCACTTGCATTAGAGCCAAAGATAATAATGTGCGATGAGGCAGTTTCTGCATTGGATGTTTCCATTCGTTCTCAGATCATAAATCTTCTCAAAGACTTACAGAACGAATTCAAATTTACCTATTTATTTATTGCTCATGATTTGAGTGTTATAAAGTACATAAGTGATAGAGTTGCGGTTATGTACGTAGGGAAAATAGTGGAATTAGCAGATAAGAAAGTATTTTTTGATGATCCTTTGCACCCGTATACACAGGCATTGATATCTGCAGTACCTGTTCCCAATCCAGATTACAAGAAAAAACGTATAGTCTTGCAGGGAGATGTCCCAAGTCCTGCGAACCCACCGAAAGGATGTAGATTCCATCCGAGATGCTTTATGGCTATGGATATATGTTCTAAGGTTGAACCCGAATTGGTAGAGGTAAAGCCCGGACATTTCGTTGCATGTCATTTTTATGATAAAAAAGGAGGAAATTCATAAGATCACTATGGAAGTAGAAAAGAAAACCTTAACGGAAGATAAGAATATTGAAGAGATAGAGGTAAAAATTCCGGCTATGGTATACAATTCTGTAAGGGATAAAATATATCGTGACCTCCAGGATAGAGTTAAATTACCAGGTTTCAGGCATGGTAAAATTCCAAGGCAAATAATAGATTCTATGGTGGGTAAAGAAAATATCAATGCCGCTATATTCGAAGATATTGCCAGGGATGTTTCTTACAAGTTGATAAAAGAATATGGTGATAAGAATCTCGT
>QNAT01000172.1 GCA_003641555.1 Thermotoga sp. | reverse complement strand
GTTGTATTTAACCATAAGGTTGTATACAGGAATTATCGTGATCTGTCCGGGTATCATGAGAGTTGCTAATAAAAGGGAGAAGATCAATTCCCTTCCGGGAAATCTTATCTTAGCAAAGGCATATCCTGCAAATGCGTCAAATATAAGGTTACCGATGGTTGTGATACCAGCATAGATCAGCGTATTGATGATCCAGCGAGCGAATGGCACAACCTGAAATACCTTTACGTAATTGTGCAGTGTTGCAGGTGCCCCGAAGATCTTTGGGGGGAAGGTAAAAAGATTAATATCAGGTGGCCATTGCATTATGTTTACTCCAACGCGCTTCCCCTGAGATAGATAATTCATCGGTGTTATCGAGACGAGAAATGCCCAGATAAACGGACCCAGTGAAAGTACGGCATAGATTATCAATACTGAATATGCTATAACTGTGGTAGTATGCCATTTTTTTACCATAACCTTACCTCCCTAAAAATACGTTTCTTCCGAGACTAAGTGCCTTTGAATCACAGTGAAAAGGAGTATGATGCCGAAAAACGCCACTGCCACTGCCGAAGCATATCCCATCCTACCGTAGCTGAAGGCATTCGTATATATAAACATAGACGTCGTATAATTCTCCTGAGTCTTGATCAGAAAATATATCTGATCGAAGACCTGGAGTGTTCCTATGAGTCCAAGTGTCACTACATAAGCTATCTGCGGTTTCAACAAAGGCATGATGATCTTCCATAAGCGCGTCCATCCCTGGGCGCCATCTAATTCAGCCGCCTCTATAAGACTCGTTGGAATGCCTTGAAGACCTGCCAGAAACACTACCATGAAGTATCCAGCAGTAGTCCAGATATTCATCAACATAATTGCGGGTAAAGCAGTTGAAACGTTATTTAGCCAGTCTACCGGGGGCATGCCAAAATAGCTCAAGAGGCGATTTATCACTCCTGGCTTCGAATAGAGCATCATGAAGATCACAGATATGGCAGCGGAGGATGTAATACTTGGTATAAAAAAACTGGTTTTAAAAAACTTCACGCCTCGAATCTTTTGATTTGCAGCTAATGCCAGTAGAAGAGCGAGAAATGTCTGGATTGGTGTAACTATTAAAGAAAACATTATGGAATTTTTTAAGGAGATCCAGAAGTAAAGATCGTGAATCATGTTTTCGAAATTCTTCCATCCAAGCCATGGCGGTTTATAATGCTGGAACATATTGGAATCCTTAGCCATATAATCCTTCATAAAACGTGAGACCGATACGATATGATCGAGTTTCAAGGAAGCAAAATCCCCTATGAGTTTTTTAGAATCGAAGTAGCGGTGAACGGCATCCTTTTGTTTCTGCGTGAGGTGCAATCCCAGCTGAGTTTGAAGAAAATCCACTAAATCAAACCGTTTGATGAGTTTTTCACGATTCAAATTCTTCAAATCGAATACCATTAGATATTCTTGAAGCATCTCCTGGATATTAAAGGTCCCCTTGTATTCTTGCTGTCTGAGAGGATTGTAATCTGTGAAGCTGTAATAGAACGATTCACATACAGGCCAAACAAGAAAGATCGCAAGAGCTATAACTATCGGGGATATAAATGCATAACCTATTATCCCTTCTTTTACTCTTTTCCTATTTATCATTCATCGGTCCTCCTTGATGAGTTATCATCATCTCTACCTTTTCATCCAATCATCCATACCTCAAAAATTGGGGGGCAAAATGCCCCCCGATGCTTTTTACTTTTTAGTCGTCCATTCGCTGTAATGAGTAACTATATCCTCTATCGCATCTTCGAGAGATTCCTTACCATACCATACCTTTCGGAGATTCGCATTTATCCCGTCTATTGCCTTTTGCGCGTATCCACTTGGTGTTGGAATGTACCATGCGTGCCCATAATCTGCACCTTCGAGGAATACTTTCTTTACAGGATCTGACATGAGATTTTCAGACTCGACTATAGATTTCCTCGCAGGAAGGACCCCCAACTTCTCTGTGAAGGTCTTCATACCTTCAGAAACAAGATATTTCAGTGCGATGAAGGCAGCATCTTTGACCTTAGATGTCCTCGGAATTGCATAGCATACCGTGTAGAGCATGGTTGCCTTCGTTTTATTTGCTGGGAGTGGAGCAACTCCATAATTTACTGCTGGATAGCTATCTTTTAAGAATCCAAGCATCCATGGGCCAGATTCTACCATGGCCACCCTCTCTCTACCGAATTCATCACCAAGCCAGCCAGCACCAACATCTGAGGGCGCAACAGCAACTTTGTAAAGGTTATGGAGATCCATATAGAATTTTATGGCCTGCACCGCTGCAGATTCTCCAAGTGCTGTGCTGAGATCTTCTTTTACGGCTCTCCCCTTGTTTTGGTAAATGAAGGCTAACGTCCTGTTGAGTGCATTTGGATACAAACCAAGTCCATATATACCGAGTTCAGGATGGTTCAGTTTTTGAGCAGCGTTGAGAAGATCAAACCAGGTCCAATCGGCAGTTGGGTAAGATACCTTGTCTTTATCGAAAAGTGCCTTGTTATAATAGAGGACTAATGTAGAGAAATCCTTTGGTATCCCATAGATCTTTCCTTTGTACGTAAACGGCTTCAACAAATTAGGATAGAAATCCGTCAAGTCGAGCGCGTATTTCTTAATCAGGAAATCTAATGGATATATTGCTCCGGAAATGAAGAATTGTCGTGCCCAACTCGAGTCGAGATAGAATATATCTGGAGCAGTTCCTGCCGAAAGTTCACTCGTAAGTTTTAATTGATAGTTCCCTGGTATAGGTTCGTATTTGATCTCGATCTGACCTTTGTGCAGTTCGTTAAATCCATTGACAGCTGCCTGGAGCGCAGCCGTTTCAGATGGACTCGATGGCCACCCGCCAAGTCTTACCACGGTCACAGCATACGCCGTGGCAAACAAAACCAAAAACATGATCGAAAAAATCAATACCTTCTTCACGTTAAACTCCTCCTTCTTTTAAAGTTTTGAAGATCACAAATGCGCTCCCCGCTGACCAGAGTTGAGGAGAGCAGGAAGTAGGATACGGTATTACCTTATCATCTCGCCTCCTTTCTATGCCGGAAAATAGTTCCGGCAATCTCCAATTTAGTTGTGCGGCCGCACCTAAAAGGGCATTCGCTAATCGTTTTGCTTCTGTGTGAAAGCCGTACTTCAACATGCCCAGCATAATCAAAGCGTTGTCGTGTGGCCAGATGGACCCATTATGATAAGAATATGGATTATAGGCAGACATCTTCGCAGATAACGTCCTTATTCCCCAACCGGAAAACATATCTCTACTAAGAAGTCTTTGAATTACAAACCTCACTTTATCATCATCTACAATGCCAGTAAAAAGGCACTGTCCTGGATTTGAAGAGATCGCATCCACCTGTCTTCCATTTCCATCCATAGCCATTGCATAAAACTGTTCATCCTCCATCCAAAACTCCCGATTAAAGGCTATTTTAAGGGATTTTGCCTTATTTGTATAAAGAGCGTTCTTCTGTTTGTCTCCAATGAGTTTGTAAAGATCTGCCAAAGCAAGATAGGCAGCATATACATATCCCTGAACTTCTGAGAGGGCTATGGGAGGAGAGGGTTTATCTCCATTTGCGAATAGTACCGAATTGGGAGAATCTTTCCAGCCTTGATTCTTCAATCCCATTTTCGAACGAGTTTTATAAGCAAGATAGCCTCGCACATCTATACGAGAATCAATCCAATTTGCTGCAGCTTCTATATTCTTCAAATGTTGATTTATGAATTCATCGTCTTTGCTGTACTTCCAGTATTGCCCAAGTGTGATCAAATATAATGGCGTTGAATCAATGCTTCCATAATATGCATCAAATGGAATTCGTTTCGAAAGAGCCAGTTCACCGACTCTCATCTCGTGTATAATTTTCCCCACCTCTGCGTCCCTGAAATCATCGCTAATAGTTGATTGAGTTATGGAAAGTATTTCCAGTATAGTTCGACTTATGTCTGGAAAATATTCCATAGCCTCAATGGCAAAGATCAGTGAATCTCTTCCAAAGATCGCTGAAAACCAGGGAACGCCAGCAGCAGGAAATGGACCATATGCAGTATCCATACAAAGCATAGAGATATCTTCGATGCTTCTCATTAGCAACTTCGATAATTTCTCCCCGGAAGATTTAATCGTAGGTAACGTAGGTAATGAACACTTCGCATGCTTTACATCTCCAAAAACCTTGCGAGCAAAACCGTCTGTTTTAAAATCGCTTTTAATGGAGAACTTCTTAGAAAATCGTCGGGTTTCTCGAGG
>QNAT01000171.1 GCA_003641555.1 Thermotoga sp. | reverse complement strand
CTTGAGATCCTCTCTTATGCTAATGAGGAATACTTCTCCCTGTTTTTCGAGCAAGTGCTTTCCAGCGAGATAACCACCGTTTACGTTATCAACATAAATAGAATCGTACTTATCGGAAGATGCGTCCACTAAAACGACGGGTTTATTCGTAGGCAAGTGACCATTTTCAAACAATTTTTCTGGTATAAGTGAGATGAAAAGTATTCCATCACTTCGGTATGGAAAGGCATTTGGATTACTGTAGCTAATGAGACGTTTCTTTGAAAACACAGGGTATATAGAACTGTCATACCACGAATCGAGGAGTTCATTGTTGATGCCTTCAAACAAATAGCTGTAGAATTCTGAATTCATCATTGGAAGGAAGATCGAGATCATGTAGGTTTTATTTGATGGCAAACTACGTGCAAAAGGATTTGGCCGATATCCAAGTTGTGCAATTGCCTTGAGCACTTTTCGTTGATTCTCTGGCCTCACCTTCGGATTGTTGTTCAAAACCCTTGAAACCGTACCAAGACTCAGTCCTGCTAAGCTCGCAACATCTTTGATACTTGGCTTCGTTGTCAAAACCTCACTTTCTCATCTCATTAGATGAAACGTTTCATCGAAAATTATACGATCATTTTTTGGATATGTCAAGAGGTATCTATCGTTGTCTCGAGGCAGGTGTAAGTGTACCCTATGCTCACTTACATCAACGATGCACACCGAGATATGCCTTCTACCGATCACCATCTCCAATTTATCTTCCTGCTGAGATTTCCTACCTTGAATTCATATATTCCTTTCTTCTCTATCTTATAGTGGAAGATCAGCCTTTTCGATGTGCCGGGTTCTAATGTGATCTCTTTAGAATCAACAGTTTTTCCATTAACGTATAGCTTAACCAACTCGTTTCCCTTGTAACTACCTGTGTTCTTTATATCGATGATCACGTCGATCAAGTTATCTCCTATGTTGCCCACGGGATATAGGATCAGTTTGTTATATTCGAAAGTTGCAGGCCTGGCTTTAACGGCAACGCCCTTCGCTTGAGAATCACATATCGTGATCTCATGGCTACCATGTCTGTAAAGACGGATAATAAAACTTACTCTCTTCTTCTCTTCAGAAGCAAGACGAACAACCTTTGAATCTATGAGTTTCCCATCTACGTATAAGTTTATCTCTCTGCCACTCACCATACTGCCCATGTTTTTAATTTCAGCACCCACTGTGAATAATTCTCCCGCTTTCACCTTATCGGGAACACTCAAGTTACTGATCTCACATATAGGCTGCTTGTATACTGGACACTTCTTTATATCTTCTGCAGTTGCTGGCACCAGTCTTATCGCCTGACCTCCACCTGGGGCCAATGAGGCTATTATCACATCATGCGAATCAACTATGAATCTGTTTATATCTACAGGTTTTGGATTCTTCAAATAATGGGCATCTATGCTATCTGTGTAGATATGAGCCACGTATTGTCCAGCATCGAGAAAAGACAATGGTATTTCCAATACACGGGCGTTTTTGTCCGTCATACTTCCAACGTACCATTCGTTACCCTCTCTACGGGCAATTGTAATGTAGTCTCCGATCTTACCGTTTAATACCTTAGTATCATCCCAGGTAGTTGGAACATGATCTATGAATTCAAAGCTGGGAGCTGCTTCACAATTCTCGGGAAAACCAACAACCCTCTGCTGTGGATCGAAATAGACTACATACATGGCCAATTGCCTGGCAACGGTCGATTCAACTCGATGTATATTTCCTTTGATCGCGGGGTCGAAGACCCCAGGTGTATAATTCATTGGCCCGGCAACGTTTCTAACGAACGGAAGGATCACCATGTGTTTTGCCGTATTTTCCCAGCTCCATGCACTGTATTCCATCCCTTGTACAGCTTCTCTCGATACCCAATTGGGATAGGTACGTCGCAATCCAGTAGGTTTATATGCTTCGTGAAAGATCACCGTTAGATGGTGGGCAGCCGCTTTTTTCACGATCTTATGATAGAGATTAACCATGAATTGATCATGATGATTATGAGGTTTGGTTGAACCTGCCCAACCAACCATGATCCCAAAGGCTCCCCATTTCTCATAGAGTTCAATGGCCTTATCGAATTGCCTTATTAAACTCTCATAGTTTCCTCCTGTTTCCATCCACATGAGGAATCTAACTCCATGCTTTTTACCATAATTCATAATTTCTCTTAGATCGAGGTATTCCGATGGAGTTGTAAAATTCTGGTTACTCCAACAACTCCAGCCTTCGGCAGTCCAACCCTCAACGATAAGCTTATGGATACCATGCCTGCTGGCAAAGTCGATGAATTTTTTGACTCTCTCAGTTGTTGCTGCCCAGGGTCCGTATCTACGTGTGTGATACCCCCACCAGACACCCGTTAGTTTCCCTGGTTTGATCCAGGAAGTATCTTTTAAGACACAGGGTTCATTTAGATTGAGTATCAAGTAGTCCTGTTCGATAAGTGCTCCTGCCCTATTCCCAATGATCATCACTCTCCATGGTGTGGAGTGAGGTGTCGAAGCTATCACCTTTATGACACCATCTGGCCAGGGAACCAGATCGATCTTGAACAAATGTTCCTTACTGGAAATCGGTGAAAGAAGAGCATCTGCATAATCGGTAAGGGCTGCTTCCGTCAAACATACGTATAGATGCTCATTGACTTTAATAGTCACTGGCATATTGACCTTCAATAGGATCTTTTCAAGAGGGGTTACGTTATAGCTCTCCTCATATACTGAATCGTAATTCCCGGGTTGCCACCAAGCGGTGTAATTACCTGCGAATCGAAACTGTGTATCTTCTGAGGTTATTATGAAATCATCAAGATTTTTCTGTCTGGGTAGGACATATCGAAACGCTATTCCTTCGTTATATGCTCGAAATACCAGATTCATTTGCCTATAAGGAGGTTTTACTTCTTCGAGTTTAACGATGAGTTGATTGTAATGGTCCTTGATAACATCGCGTTCACCCCAAATGGGTTTCCACGCCTCATTCACACTATTTCGTATGGTATCTAAGATCTTGAAGCCTTTACACAACGGTTTGCCATCTTTTAAGTGAAAACCCAATGAAGAATCCTGAATAATCGGCTTATTTTCATAGAATACGTTGTAGTAAGGACTCCCATTTTTAAGGATGAAATCAATTCTCACCTTACCATTGGGAGAATTCACACCTTCACTAACATTAGAAGCAAATCCACCAACTGTCATCCATAACAATAACATTACTCCTAACATTAGATTGAATCTTTTAGACATATTCACCACTCCCTTAGAAAAAGATTTCTATATTGATGAAACGTTTCATCAATATTATAGGATCATAACTTAAAAGTGTCAAGACAGCGTTTTCGACCCTAAATCCCGGATAGAAACCAAAAAGAGGTCCTTTCCCTCATATACCTCCTTTCACCCAATGGGTGAAAGGAACAGCGTCATAAGACCTGTGGTGAACAAAGGGAAGTTACACTATATTTCCATCTCTATCTGGGATTTCGGGTTATTAAAAACTCGTTGATAAAAGAACTATTCAAGAGTGTAGAATACACTTTTGTAGAAACGCCAACATAAAGGACACCCATTATCTTATTTGAAGAGTTGAAAATAGGAGAATAGGATGTCAGATAAGGTATGCCAAGGAACTTCGCTTCCCCAATGTAAGTCTTTCCGTTTACCAAAGGCTCATAGGCAGCACTATCTTTACCAGGATACGTTCCAATGGCTCTCGTTCCATCTTTTTTCATAACGTTCGTAGAAATACGTCTAAAATCATCCCCATCTCTCTGAAAAACCATTGCCGTAATTCCTAATTCTTTCTGTATCTCATCTACTATGGTGTAATTACCGTTAACAATGGTGTTAGCCCCAATTATCATCTTCCCATTTTCGATCCTTACACGATCTCCAGGTGTAGTTGTAGAACTGGTTACAAAAGGATATGTTCCAAAATCGATATCGAGCATCGTTCCCTGCGCACCCTCGAAAAGTATTCTCTTACCTTTATCAATGGCATCTTGCAGCAGTGCCCTTGTATCACATATGGATTCCTGAGACAAAGTGGTATAACAGGTTTTTCCTCCCTCATATACGTTTATATGATCTATCAGTTAAATGTATCTGCAGGAGTGTCTGGTTTTGTATCTGCGGCAAATCCTTTAATCCAGATATTTTCCATGATCATATTTGGAAGATTGGTAGACATCATTGGAAGAAAGACGGTTTTTATAATAGGAACTATTCTCTCAAGTATAGTTCCTATCCTCTTTGCTTT
>QNAT01000170.1 GCA_003641555.1 Thermotoga sp. | reverse complement strand
GATGATCTCATAGCTATAGCAAAGGAAGCTGTTAACAAGGGTTTGGTTAAATATGGCTTCCTTCATAGACCCAGTAATGGTGGATTCTTTACTATGATGTACTATGACTTCGGTGGTAAGCTCTTCGATGAAGCTGGTAATTTTATAATTGAAGAGAAGCCACTATTGAATACACTTCGATTCTTCAAGAAAATGGTAGACGAAGGTGTACTTCCATCTTCTATGACGAATATCTCATGGAGAAGTATTCACAAGGCATTTGTAGAAGGGAAGGCGTTATTCTGGTTTGGTGGTACATGGCATTGGGCAGAGTGGCAAAGAGTAGCATATCATTCGAAGTTAGGAGCATTACCAGAATCATATGAATGGGAGAATATTGGTTTTGCACTGAATCCACCACCTGAAAAGGGTGGGAAACCAATAACGATGTCTCATCCATTTACTTATGTTGTATCAAGTCATACCAAGTATCCAGAGCTTGTAAACTTACTCCTGGCGGTTGTAAATTCTCCTAAATTCCTGGCGAATCATGCTCTTGCCAGTGGACACCTGGTTACTAGAACGAGTGCGGCTGTGTATCCTGCTTATGTTAAAAATAAATTCGTCGCTTCGGTTACTTCTATGTTAAAGTATACAACTGTTCTGCCAAACAGCCTTGATTTCAAAAAGATTATGGATCCACTTTACAAAGCTGTGCAGGCGGTAGAACTCGGTAAGATGACGCCAGAAAAAGCTGTTAAGTGGTTTGAGGAAGAAGTTGAATCTGCAGTTCCTAATATAAAGATCGTAAAGTAGCTCGTAGAATAAAGAGTTTATTCAAACCCTGTTCAGAAGCTGTTTATGTTTACGATGCTTAAAAGGGAGTCAATGATATGGAAGTTAAGACATCATCAATAATGGGTTTTTTGGGGCCATTTTTGCTTTTAGTTTTAGCCTTCTATTTTGTTCCTGTGATCCTCACTGTAATTCTTTCCTATACCAGTATGGATTATAAGTTGTCCTGGGATTTCGTTGGTTTTAGTAATTTTGAACATTTTTTAACTCAATCGTTAACGTATAAGATATTATTAACGACTCTAATATATGTTGCATTGACACTTATATTCAATGTGGGAATTGCCTTTTTACTGGCATTAATGACTACATATTTTACTACTCATGAAAATACTGCTATGTTTTTCAGGGCCATTTGGTTATTACCTCGATTAACTCCTGTAGTTGTTTATTGCCTTTTATGGATGTGGATATTCGAACCAACACAGTATGGACTTTTCAATACGATTCTTTCATTGTTTGGTAAGAGCTCATCGATAGATTGGTTCTCAGCATATCCGATGGGAGTAATAGTTTTTGCGAACGGGTTCATAGGGGCATCTTTTGGGATGGTGACATTCTCTTCTGCTATAAAGAGCATATCCAGAGATTATATATGGTCCGCTCAGGTAGATGGGGCAGGTGATTGGCAAATAGTTAGGAGAATCATAGTTCCTATGATCAAATGGGAAGTAATGTACATCTTTATTTGGCAAACTCTTTCACTTTTGAATTCTTATGTGTATATACTGATCTTAACAGATGGTGGGCCTCTGCATGAAACCGAAGTATGGTCCTTATACTCTTATCATAAAGCATTTAAATATATGGAATTTGGTAATGGAGCAGCTTTATCTCTTCTTTTGGTGATAATAGGGATCGTTTTTACTTTTATTGGTTGGAAGATCTTTGGATTTAGAAGGATGATGGGGCAGGAGGTCTCGAGATGAAAGATAAAAGACCTCAAGGATTGGCTAAACATAAAGTAGGTATCAAATCTAAGAGAGAGAAAAGAGGCAAGAGAGCACAAGAAGTTCGTGGAGAAGCGGTTACATTTTCCCGAAGAAATGAGATAATATCAACGATTATAATGACGATCATTTCTATTCCGATATTTCTTTCTTATCTCTGGTTATTTCTTTCTTCTTTTAGTGCCAAGATGTGGCATGGGCTTATCCCCTTGAGTTTTACACTTCATAATTGGAGATTTCTTTGGGAGCCAATAAAATTTGGTGCCGTTATGCATACGAGTATCTGGCCTATCACGCTAAACACTTTATTGTTAGCCTTTGCTGTAACTTTCTTTGAAGTTTTGATCAGTACTCTTAGTGGTTATGCATTGTCGCGATTTCGTTTTAAGGGGAGAGTTGTGATACAAGGTATGACCATGATTCTTCATGCATTTCCGGGTGTAGCCCTTTTGATCGCTATCTATTATGTTTTGTATACGATTAGGTTATTGGATACCTTATGGGGTGTTATGTTGGTAAAGATAGCCCTGGAGATCCCTATGTCAACTAATATAGTAAAGGGTTTTTTTGATAATATCCCCTGGGATGTAGAATGGTCATCTTTCGTGGATGGATGTAACAGATGGCAGACGTGGAGATATGTAATACTTCCTCTCCTGAAGCCAGGAATTGCTGCTATATCACTTTTCTCTTTTCTTTCCGGGTGGGGTGAATTTTTATACATATATACCTTTATCTTTACTTCTAAGAAGCAGACACTGGCTACTTTTCTTAATTCCTTGGTCGGGGAGTTCAAGTTTGTAGATTACGGATTACTCAGCGCTGTGGCTACTTTTTATATGATTCCTACTCTTCTTTTTTTCATATTCACGCAGAAGGCATTGCTCCAGATGTCCTTTGGTGGTAGGAAGGCATAATGAGAAAGGAGTAGATAAGATTGAAAGTATTACTCGATAATATAACGAAGATTTTTGGAAGAATTATCGCTGTGAATAATCTGAATTTGGAGATCGATGATGGGAAACTGGTAGTCTTGTTAGGTCCATCTGGTTGTGGTAAGTCGACAACTCTACTCATGATAGCAGGTATATATAGACCAACTGAGGGAGAAATCTGGTTT
Organism: Thermotoga sp.; assembly: GCA_003641555.1. GTDB lineage: Bacteria > Thermotogota > Thermotogae > B3-G13 > B3-G13 > B3-G13. Next base: position 1,405 of record QNAT01000170.1, on the reverse strand, counting down.
GGCGATAAAGTAGTGAATGACTTACCCCCAAGAGATAGGAAGATAGGTTTAGTGTTTCAAAGTTATGCTTTGTACCCTCATATGACTGTTTTTGAAAACATCGCTTTTCCTTTACGCTTGAAGAAAGAGAATAAAGAAGAGATCAACAGGAAAGTAAGAGAAATAAGTGAATTTCTTGAAATTAATGAATTGTTAGAAAGAAAACCTATACAATTATCGGGTGGACAACAACAAAGGGTAGCTGTTGCAAGGGCATTGGTGAAATCTCCAGATATCCTGCTGCTGGATGAACCCTTATCTAATCTCGATGCTAAACTAAGGGTTATGATGCGATCGGAGCTCAAGAAGATGCAAATGAGACTCGGTATCACAACCATTTTCGTAACCCATGATCAATCTGAGGCAATGACCGTAGCCGATAAGATTGCTGTTATAAAAAACGGGGTATTACAACAATATTCATCTTCAGATGAACTGTATGATTTACCAAGGAATATATTTGTAGCGACCTTTATTGGTAGCCCGCCAATGAACATTATAGAAGGTTCTATTCAATATGAAGGAGGGAATTTATTTTTTCTCAATCCTGATGTTCGCTTTAGTCTCCCAAAAGATTTAGAGTTTGTATTAAAGCAGAAGAGAAATACTAAAGATGTGCTTTTTGGTGTTCGTCCCGAGGATGTGAATATCTCCATGAAAGAAACCACTCAAGATTCTATCTCCTGGATAATAGATATGGTAGAGATGATGGGAAGAGAGTTATTGGTAACATTATCAAGAGGAAAGACCATATTAAAAACATTGATCGATAGAGAACATTCACCATCTATTGGAGATAGGGTTAATATTGAGTTTTCGGGAAGAGTATTCCTTTTTGATAAAGAGTCCGGGAAAAACCTTTTATGTGAAGAATAATATAATAGGGTGCGTGTTGCAGGACAGGAAATTTAGTAGTAAAATAGGTTTGTTTTTAACCTTGAAAGATAGCTGAAAGGAGCATCAGAAGCATAATGGAAATCAAAGGCATAGGAATTAATGTAGATTCGAAAAGGGTAAACGGTAGGATCAGAAGGTTCGATGAGGAGTTACGCATATTCGAAAAATTTGGTTTTGACTACGCGGAAATCTCCCCTCATGGTGTTGACGGTATCATTCACGGAAAGATAAACAGCAGAAAGATAGATGACATAGTAGCGATAACGAAAAAGCACAATCTGAAGTATACAGTCCATGCTCCCGATGTAATAAATCTCAAGGATATATTCAACAAGAAAATCCAGTACAGATCACTGAAAGCTACTATAGATTTTGCTAATCACATAGGCTCTGAAATAGTAGTATATCATTGTGGTAAGTTTTTGAAACAACAATATGGAATAGAAGAAGATATAGAGTGTGAGCAAAG
>QNAT01000169.1 GCA_003641555.1 Thermotoga sp. | reverse complement strand
CCTTTATGAATTGGAAGGATATATTCTTATCAGAGAATATCTTTTTGAATGCACTGTCGTATACACCCATTTCATTGAGATTATATCATATCTTTATTGAGTTACCATAGAAGTAAAGCACCATATCTCATTTCACCCAATGGGTGAAAGGAACAGCGTCGTAAGACCTGTGGTGAACAAAGGAAAGTTATACTTTATTTCCATCTCTATCCGGGATTTGGGCTCTATTTGTGTTATAGGTAAAATGATGTATAATAAGGTGTATGCCAGTGTAGCTCAATCGGCAGAGCAACTCATTCGTAATGAGTAGGTTTGTGGGTTCAATTCCCACCGCTGGCTCTGATCTTATGCCTGATTCTCGAAAAGATCCTTTTTTATCCTACATCGAAAGCAAATGCCTTTACTTCGCAAAAGAAAAAGGCATTTTGGAGCATGGCGAACATGTTCTTTGTGCTGTATCTGGTGGAATCGATTCTGTTTCCATGTTGTTAATCCTTTATGCACTGCGATCTGAAATGGATATAACATTATCCTGCGCCCACTTAGATCACAAACTTCGTCCTACATCTCATGAAGAAGCCATGTTTGTGAGGAAGACATGTGAAGAACTCAATATTCCTGTTGTTATTGGAGAAGAGGATGTAAAGAGATACGATGCTTTCCACCCTTCGCATTCACTGGAAGAAAATGCCCGTGAAGTAAGATATAGGTTTTTGAATCATGTAGCCAATGACATAAAGGCAGATAAAATAGCTATTGCTCATAATATGGATGATTCGGTCGAAACATTTTTTATGCGTGTAATACGTGGAACCGATCTAAAAGGTATTACTTCTATACCTGTAAGGGCTGGGAAGATCATTCGCCCAATTTTGTGTTTGAGTAGGAATGAGATAAGAAAATATGTTAAAATATATAATGTAAGATATGTTGTAGATGAGAGTAATTATGATATTCGATATACCAGGAATCGTGTAAGGCATGTACTTTTACCATATGTGCAGCGGGAGTTCGATCCGAAAGTAAAAGAACATATATATTCTTTGGTGAATTCGTTGCGTGAAGTTGATGAATATGTGGAGCAGAAGGCGAAAGAGATATACGATAGGATTTTAACTCGAAATAAAGCGTATGTAGAATTGGATATGAAATCGGTGTATAATATAGAATCACTTTTGATAAGACGTGTAATAGCTTTATCGCTCGAGCATATAAGAGGAATAAGAATCGAAAGAAGTAAGATCGATATGATATATGATTTGATAAAAGGGTTTAAGAACGGAACAGTGACATTGGGTGCAGGCTTCGTAGCTTCTGTAAACTATGGAAAATTGAAAATAAGTATTTCAAAACCCGTTGCAGAGTTTTGTAGGAAGTTGAACCCTGGCAGAAATGTGGTTGAAGAACTGAATTGTGTGATAAATATGGAAATATCGAAAAAAGATATATTTTCTCCTGAAGAAAAAGATATCGCTTTTTTTGATGCCGATGAGATGGTATTGCCTATATATGTGAGAAATTGGAAGAAAGGAGATCGGATAGAACCTTTTGGAATGCATGGAAGTCAAAAGAAAGTTCAAGATGTTTTTACCGATAACAAGATCGATAGAGATAAGAGACAAAGAATTCCTATTTTTGTTGATGGAAAAGGACGGATTCTTTGGGTGTACGGATTAAAGCGATCTCGCTTGTTTCCGATAAAGGAAAATACGAAGAAAGTGTTGAAGTTAAGTGTAAAGACAATTGAAAGGAGGAAGTTGTCATTTGAATGAGTTAGGCATATTTGAATTTGCAAAATACGATGATAGAAGAAGAGACCCTCCTAATAGGCAAGGGGGACCTCAAAGGGGCAATAATGGACCACTGAAACCAAATTGGAGAATGATCCTTTTCTATTTAGCTACCATTATGATCTTCTTGTTCCTGATACAGCTCCTTTATCCTTCTTCCAGGACTGTTGATCAAATGGATTTCACCAGATTTTGGAATATGGCAATGGCTAATCCTACTCCAGTAAAGGAAGTTATCATAGATCAGGAAGGAAAGCTGAGGGTTATAACCATAGATCATGTTTACGAAGTCAATGCTCCCTGGATCATGACGGGAGATTACGTGAATCAGCTCGTGAAGAACGGGATAGAAGTGACTGGTAAGATCTCCATGGTTAATAGTTGGTGGATTAATGTCTTGATTTATACTATACCAACGGCAGCAATAATCATATTCTGGCTATATATGATGCGAAAGATGGGTGGAGGAAGTTCTCAGGCATTTTCTTTTACTAAAAGCCCTGCCAACGTGGCGAAATCAAATGAGAAACGTGTAACGTTTAAGGATGTGGCAGGGGTAGATGAGGCAGAAGAGGAATTAGAAGAGGTAGTAAATTTTCTAAAGAATCCATCTAAATACACTTCGATTGGGGCAAAATTACCCAAGGGAATATTGCTTGTTGGACCACCTGGAACAGGTAAAACCTTATTAGCAAGAGCAGTATCCGGGGAGGCAAATGTCCCATTTTTTCATATGAGTGGTTCAGATTTCGTTGAGTTATTCGTTGGTGTTGGTGCAGCACGTGTAAGGGATCTCTTCAAACGTGCAAAACAGAGTGCTCCTGCCATAATATTTATAGATGAACTGGATGCGGTAGGGCGTCAAAGGGGAGCTGGACTTGGGGGAGGTCACGATGAAAGAGAACAAACTCTTAATCAACTGTTGGTAGAAATGGATGGTTTTGATGTTCGTGAGGGCATAGTGTTAATGGCTGCGACGAATAGACCTGATATTCTCGACAGGGCTCTTCTCAGACCAGGACGTATAGATAAGAAGGTCGTCGTTGATCCCCCGGATATTAGAGGAAGAGAAGCGATTTTGAAGATACATATGCGTGGAAAACCAATAGATCCTTCTGTTGATACCAATGTGTTAGCTCGCAGAACGCCTGGCTTTGTCGGAGCCGATCTCGAAAGCCTGGTGAATGAATCAGCATTGTTGGCTGTAAGAAACGGGAAAAAAACCATAACTATGATTGAATTGGAAGAGGCCATAGACAGAGTTATAGCAGGACCCGAGAGAAAATCCCGTGTGATAAGTAAAAAAGAGCGTGAAATCATAGCTTATCACGAAGTTGGACATGCATTAGTTTCTTCCTTTCTTCCGCATGCAGAACCGATTCATAAGATATCCATTATACCCCGGGGTTACAGGGCATTGGGCTATACCCTTCAACTGCCGGTGGGCGATAAGTACTTGACCAGCAAAAGTGAGTTGATAGATAAAATAACAGGATTGTTAGGAGGCAGGGCAGCAGAAGAGGTTGTCTTCAATGAAATAACCACAGGAGCGGCAAATGATATAGAGGTTGCAACGGCATTAGCTCATAAAATGGTATGTGAATTTGGCATGAGCGAAAGATTGGGGCCCCTTTCTTACAAAGGTCAAGAAGAAGAGGTTTTTCTGGGAAGAGATATATCTAAATTGAAGAATTACAGTGAAAAGACATCTAGTGAAGTAGACGAAGAAGTGCGTAATTTAATTGAAGATTGCTACTCGAAGGCAAAAAAGATAATAAAAGAACATAAAAAAGATATGGACAGAATCGTATCTTATCTTCTGAAACATGAAATAATAGAAAAAGATGAATTCATCAGGCTTCTTAAAGGTGAGGAATCAGAAAAAGAAGCAAAGGAAGAAGATAAATCTCCCGTATGGGAAGTGAATTAGATGGGTATTCAGGCATCTGTTGGTCTGGAAAGAGTATTCACCGTTACAGTATCGGATAGAATGTCTGGAAAACTTATAGATGAAGATATGGTGGATGCCCTTTCAACTTATGCCCTCATCGAACTAATACATAGAAGCTGCTATTCTATGTTGAAGGATAAATTAAACGAAGGGGAAATCTCCGTGGCAGTGAAGACGGATTTAGAGCATATTGCACCAACACCAATAGGTATGAACTTGCATATGAAGATAAAAATTGTAAAAATAGTGGGAAGAACGATCTATTTTGATATTCGCGTGTATGATGAAGTAGAGCTCGTGGCAAGGGCAACGCACAAACGTTTTGTCATAAACAAAGCTGTTATAAAAAATAGGCTCAGAGAAAAACATGAGAAAGCCAATATAATGATTTGAATATAAAGAATTCTTATGATGAGACCTATCTCAAAAAGTATGATCACAAAGGGACTCTAAAAGTAGCTCTCGTATATCCAAACTCGTATAGTTTAGGAATGTCCAATTTAGGTTATCATGCCGTGTATGATTTGCTCAATTCTTCAGGCATCATAAGATGTGAAAGATTTTTTTACAAT
>QNAT01000168.1 GCA_003641555.1 Thermotoga sp. | reverse complement strand
GGTTGAGAGATCAAAAGGTCTTTCAAGTTTATTCCCAGTTTTTCAGCATACGCGGGATCGAAAGCATGTTCCGCATCCACGAATGCAGCCACACCACCTATTTTCTGTGCTTGAGCTATTGCATGGAGAGATAAGGTTGTCTTACCACTTGATTCTGGTCCAAATACCTCTATTATCCTACCTCTCGGATATCCTCCCACTCCTACAGCATAATCTAAGGAAATAGAACCCGATGGAATGACAGATATATTCTTCACCACTTCTTCATCTCCCAAACGCATTATGGAGCCCTTGCCGAAGTTTTTCTCGATCTCCTTTATCGCAATATCCAGTGCCTTTACTTTGTTTTCCTCTAACTTCATATCAACAATACCTCCTTTTTATTTCACTCAATATTATACACATTACTAATTATCCTAAACTTACACTGATTTTAAAGGCCATACTATCTTACAAGCATATATCGGTCCTGAACGAGTTAATGTAGAACTGAACAATTTGACATGCGTCACTCTCACTTTTATCTCCCTTTTTTCCACTCCTCTCCACCATTCACTTTTAGGAACGTATTTTACTCTTCCCACTGTTACATGAGGTATATCCAACGTTCTTTCTAAGGAATATCCCACTTTCGAAAGTGCTTTATTAACTTCTCTCGCGATCTCTATCAATTGCTCTTTCCCTTCCTTCACCCCAAGCCATATAATACGAGGATGAAGAGTCTGATTTGAAGGAAATGTACCTAATTCTCCAACGACGAATTCGAAGGTGGGCATGGTAGAAATAGATGGTGAAAGATATTCATTGAGTTTTTTCACATCCCTGTCATCCATATCTCCTATGAACCTCAAGGTTATATGAATATTATTTTTTGATACCCATTTAGCCCGGACACCATTCACCTTAAGAGTATCTTCTACTCTTTCTACTAATGCCTTTACTTCGTCGTTTACGTCCACAGCAATAAATGCTCGCATTCTATTTCCCTTCTCCGAACAATACTCTTCTCGCTTTCCATGTATAGTCCCAGCCAGAATAGAGTGTTAACAGCATGGAGATCACCAAAAGGACCCAGACAAACCATTCGGGAAAATAGATGATATCTCTTTGCCCCAGGAGAGATAAATTAGTGAAGAGGACGATCAAAAGGGCCATTTGAGAGCCTGTTTTCCATTTACCCCACATGCTCGCTGCTATGACCACACCATTTGACGCAACTGCCATCCTCATACCACTTACCCATGTGTCTCTCATAACCACCACGACAACGTACCACCAAGCCAATTCCCCAAATGCTGCAAAGGCTATCATAATAGGAACAATAAGCAGTTTATCGACTATTTGATCCAGAAATTTACCAAGGTTCGTTATTTCATTTCGTACACGTGCTAAGTAGCCATCCAACCAATCCGTAAGGGAAGCCAGGATAAACACTATTTCAGCACATAAAAATCCCACAGGCGTTTTCAACGCCATTAGAAACAAGATGAGCGGTACCAAAAGCAATCTCATCAACGTTACTTTAGTGGCAAGTGTCATCTTCACAGTAACACCTCTCCCTGTAGATCTTTACTTCCTATCTGCTGTGTTAACTTGACTCTCACAAAATCCCCTACTTTTACCTTGCTATCATTACAGAAGAAAACAACCCCATCTATCTCAGGAGCATTTCTGTATGTTCTCCCACACTTGCTTTCTTCGTCATATTTCTCAACGATCACCTTCATCTCTTTACCCAGGAAATTGGCTGTGAGTAAAGAAGATATCTTATTTTGCAGCAGTGTAACCTCCTTTTGTCTCTCGTGTGCTATAGATAAAGGAACTTTATTCGGGAGATCTTTGGCTGGAGTCCCCTCCTGAGGAGAATAGATAAAAACCCCTAAGTTATCAAATCTTGCTTTTTCAATGAATTTCGTTAGATGTTTAAATTCCTTTTCTCCTTCCCTTGGAAAGCCAACTATTACCGATGTTCTTATCGCTGCCTCCGGAATTTTAGTTCTTATTTTTCCCAACAATCTTTCTATTTCCTGCGAAATCATCTTTCTCCCCATTGCACGTAGTATATCATCATCGAAATGCTGAAACGGAATGTCGAAATAAGGGACCACCTTATCTGCTATTGTGAAGGCATCTAACAGTTCATCTGTTACCGTAGAAGGGTAAAGGTAAAGTACTCTTATCCAAAAATCCTCTTCTATCCTATCCAGAGCATAAATGAGATCAGCCAGAGAAGGTTTAGAAGGCAGATCTTTACCGTATGAGGAAGTATCCTGTGCCACCAGGATGATCTCTTTAACTCCTTCTTTTTCAACGAGATGTTTCACTTCGTCTTCTATGGAGATTATACTTCTACTCTTATATCCTCCTTTGAAAAATGGGATAGAACAAAAACTACATCTATTATCGCATCCATCTGCGATCTTCACATATTCGTATATCCGCTCTTTGTCCACATATCTGTGTGTGCGTGAACGGTAGTTAACATCCGGAGTAGTTTCGGAAAAGATCACTCGTTTTGATAAAGATTTTTCCACAAGAGAAGCAATATTTTCCGGAGAGGTCAATCCTATAACACCATTTAATTCAGGAATGAGATCGGCGAGTTTATGCGGATAACGCTGTGCCAGGCAACCAATAGCCATTACCTTTGGCTTTCCTCCATGATACCCTTTGTAATCACATAATTCTAATATGGCATCTATAGATTCTTCTTTTGCACTATCAATAAAAGCACACGTATTAACCAAAACTGCGTCTGCTTTCTCCACATTTTGTACGAATTCGTGTCCTCTTCTCTGTAAAGCTTCTATTATCGCATCAGAATCGGCATCATTTTTGGGACACCCTAATATTTTCATTCCGAACTTCATTTATCTTTTCTCTTCTCCTTTGTTTCATGTAAATACCACGAATGGTATTCAAGTTAGCTATATACTTTTCATTCTTGTAGTTAGGATATGTCATCTCCCAGGGGTAAAATGAACCTCGCAGATATAAAAGAGTAACCTCAGCATATATACCCTTTTTCAGATATATCCTATTTCCCCAGTACTTCGTGGAAGCCAATACAAAATTACCAGGTGAAATGTATCCAGGATCGATATTGAATTTTCTCTTTCCTTCCACCGCATACTTCATCTCTATCTCATTTGTATTCCTCTTGATATCAGCCAATTGGAATGGATGGATCAAACGCTGAAATGAAATCAAACAACCTTTTACATCCGCTCCCATCTCAGAATTGTAATAATGAGTAAATGTATCAAATTCCAGAATCTCAGACATGTAATCCATGGTCCCATATAAAGATGAAAACAAAGGTTTGAGTTCCTCTATCCAATATTCTATGTATGAACCGAATACAAAAAATACCAATTTCACATGCTCTGGCCTTTTAACTATTCCCATTGCTTGCTTTCACCTGCAATTCTATTTTTCTGGTTTTCACAGTGACTGTTTTGCCTGCGACTTTCATCAAAACGTTATTCTTGCGTTCAAGAGATATGATGTAATTCTTCCCTACCTTTAAGGAAACATCGAAATGAGAATTCGCTTCTATCATATGGTTAACATTGTTGAGGCGGATCTTCAAAGGCCTTGTATCAGAATTGAACAATTCCATTGGGATCGAATCGATTTCAGGCTCAGCTCTTACCACAAAATACATCCTGGGTGTAGATGAAAACCTATATATCTGAAATACCTCTATCGCTATCAAGCTGAGAATGAGAATAACAATAATGTAGGATATCTTCATCCTAACGGAGATCTGGCTGTGTTTTTCTTTTGATAATTCTTTCTCTTGCTTTTCTTTCACTACCTTCTCTTGATAGACTTCATCAAACATCTTTAGGACATCATCTATATTTAGTTTCAAAAGAATCGCATATCGCTTAACAAAATTTCTGGCATATATTCTGGCAAACAGCCTGTCGAATTCCTCATTTTCCATATACTTCACATATAATTCTGGGATGCCGAGTTTCTTAGCAACATCCCCAACTTTCCAGTTTCTCAACTCTCTGGTTTTTTCCAACATTCCTCCTAAAGGCAAAGAGGTTGATTTATCTTCTGTTTCCAAATCATTCTCTCCTTTCTGTTAATATTATATACCTTAAAAGATAAACTTTCAAAAATTGTATTCGCATTGCACGTTGAATATATAAATTTCGCTTTTAAAATAGACTGAAGGCAATTTGATGAGAGAATAAATCAATAGGTGGTGGAGGCAATCTTTGAAAGATCTCGCCTGACTTCATCTTAACAAGATATCCTGATGCTTCTTATGAAATTCCACAATGAGTTATACGATAAAGATATAGCAAACGAAAGGCTGATCATC
>QNAT01000167.1 GCA_003641555.1 Thermotoga sp. | reverse complement strand
GAATCTTCATCCACATCAACTCCTATTACGTAGTACCCTGTAGGCATGGTTTTAACAGCATCGATGACTCCTAAGCCACACTCGCCCGCAGCTGCATATACGATATCAGCACCTTGTGCAAACAATATCTTGACAAGTTGTTTACCCTTTACAGGATCAGTAAAACTCCCGGTATATGCACTTATAACCTTGATATTTCTGTTTGCAGTTTCTACACCTGCACGATATCCAGCTTCAAATTTCCTTATTAGGGGAACATCCATACCACCTATAAAGCTTACTTTTTTCTTCCGGGTTACCATACCAGCCAAATAGCCTGCTAAGAAAGAACTTTCGTTCTCGTGAAATGTATAGCATCTTACATTAGGATATACTTTGCTGGTAACAGCATCTATCAGCGCAAATGAAGAATTTGGGTATTTTGCCGCTACAGTTTCGATGGCGTCTGTTAGCAAAAATCCTACCCCAACTATGACATCATAACCTTCTTCTGCTAATTTGCTTAGATTGACTATATAATCGGCTTGTTCTCTTGATTCTACCAATCTGATATCAATTCCGAATTCCTTTTTTGCTTCTACAAAACCTTGCCAGGCTATGTCATTGAAACCATGTCCCGTTAAACCTGTTAGATCTGTAACCATTGCCGCCTTAAAAGCGAATGTCGAACCCATTAAACCTGAAACCAATAAAATTCCCAGAAGTAAAATTTTAAGTAACCTTGACATCGCAAAACCTCCTTTAAAATTTTATTTTGGGTTGTCTACTGTGTAGACTTAACCCATTGAGAGATATTTTTACCATAGGTATTCAAAAAGAATTCTATAAATGGACCCTCGATCGCGCTACCTATGATCGTTCCTATCCCAACGGTAGCACCCAATAGCCAGCCCATTGCTAAGGCTATTATGTCCATGATTATCCTTACCATTTTTATACTCGTTTTGGTTTTTTTAGATAGGATTAGGGTTAGCCCATCTATAGGTCCGGCTCCAGCAGATGCGGATACGTATAAAGCAACTCCAAAACTTTCAATTGCTGTACCGATGCCTACAAATAACATCTTCCCCCACAGGAGATCAAAGGGAAGGGATAATATACTTATGGATACATCTATAAAGGGCCCAATTAAGATAACATTTAATATGCTTCCTATGCCTACCTTTTTCTTATCCGTTAGATAGTTGATCGTTAAGATTACTAAAGCAAATATTTGATTAACTTCTCCTATAGTGAGGCCCGAAAATTTATGCCAGCCGATCATGAATGTCGTCCAGGGATCGGCACCAATATTAGCTCGAACTATCATAGCTATACCAAATGCGAGTAAATAAGTTCCTAACAGTAAAAGACTTAATTTCTTAATCCACATTGCTAAATAAGCTTTAGAAACTGCTTTTATTTGTTGTTTTCTCAAGAAGCTCTTCCCCCCTACGAAATATCTCCTTTGCATCGAATAATAAGAATTCCCCATCCTTGTAAACTATATTCCCGTTTATAACGGTCATTTTCACGTCGGAACCCTTTGCTGAAAAGATGATATTAGCCAACAATGCATTGGGATTGGGGCTATATATGTGAGGTTGATCTATATCTATGAAAACTATATCAGCCTTCCAGCCTGGCTTTATGATGCCTACATTTTTCAAGTTCGCAGCCTTTGCACCATTTATGGTAAGCATTTTCATTACCTGCATGGGAGATAGAGCATCGGCATTTTGCTTATCGAGTTTTTGCAAAAATGAAGATAAGCGCCCTTCTATTAGCATATCATAAGAACTGCTACTTGCAGCACCGTCACATCCTAAAGCTACATTTATGCCTATATCCATCATATCCGAAATGGGTGTTATGCCATCTATGAGTTTAATATTGCTTGAGGGACACTGAACAACACTTGTTTTAGTTTTACTGAGAAGTAGCATGTCTTCTTTTGTTACCCATATAACATGTGCTAATTGGGTATTTTCTTGCAAAATACCGTTTTCATACAGAACCTCTATTTCGCTCTTCTTAAACCTTTCTTTACTTCTCTCAGTTTGAATCTTTCCCTCGCAGGCGTGAAGATGTAAACCAACATTATATCTGTCAGCCAGAGATTTAGAGATTTTCAGTAGTTCAATGGTTACGGCTGGTAAACCAACAGGAGAGATCTTCGTTGTAATCCTTCCTTCTGAGGAATTATGATATTTTTCAATGAAAGATTTTGTTCTTTCTGCAGCTTTATCTGTGGAGACTAATGGAGTATGTTCACCTTCTTGAAAGTCACTCACTGCAAGTGAAACTACTCCCCTTAAGTATGAATTTTTGATAGCTTGTACTACTTTATCGGGTGCAGTACATTCTGTGATCATTTCACAAACTGTCGTAGTTCCTGTTCTAATTGCTTCTATTGCTCCTAACAGTGTACTGTAATACGAACTTTCGGGGTCAAGAGAATATTGCCATATATGTTCTAACCATTGGGTAAGAGACATATTTTCCATCAAACCCCTTCCAAAGCTTTGTATTAAGTGGGTATGAGCATCTACAAAACCTGGAAGGGCTACTGTACCGGAGCAATTAATCTCTTTGTATCCATTTATCTTTTTATCTTCGAAATATATATGCTCTATAACGTCACCTTTTACAAGAATATTTCCAGATTTGAAAGGTTTATTTTCATCGAAGGTGAAGATCAAGGCATCCTTAAAGAGTATCATAAGCATCATCTTCCTTTGATAAGGAATTTCGATGCCTTTAGAGCTACTCTTATCATATTAACTATACTGGTGTGTACATCTTCTTTACTTGCTTCAATGCCGGTTATGAGATTCCCTGCAGGAACTAACAAAGCCCCTGCCTTGACTTTTCGTAAGGATGATACAATGAATATAGCAGCAGATTCATTTTCCACGGCAAGCACATTACTATCCGTCCAAACCTTAATTCGTTCCTTATAATTTCCATGTGCAAAGGGAGATTCTATATAGAAGGCATCATGAGTCCTTACTATACCTAAATGAAACTTTATATTAAACGCTTCGGCTGCTTCTACTAAAGCCTTTACGACTTCGAAACTCGCTACAGCGGGATATTCTATAGGTACATATTCTTTTGACGTCCCATCACCTCGAACTGCCCCACTGACGATTATGAGTTCACCTATTCCAATATCTTTCTGCAATGAACCACAGGTGCCTACTCTGATAAGATATTTTGCCCCAATATTTATCAGTTCTTCGGCTGCTATGCTGGCCGACGGGCACCCGATGCCGGTAGAAGTGCAAGATACAGTTACGCCATCTTTCTTTCCCGTATATGTAGTAAACTCTCGATTGGAGGAAACTAAATGTGATTCATCCATCAGATCCATTATGAATTTGCATCTTCCTGGATCTCCTGGTAGGAGTACTACCTTTCCTATATCATTTTTTTTACATAAGATATGGTGTTCCATATACTCATATCACCCCATTTTCGATAATGTTTATAGGTATATTTACCCTTAAGTTTATTTTTTCGGTGAGCAGGTAATTTCGTAGATATAATACTGGTTTTTTGATTTCGGAGTAGAACGTTTCTTCAACTAATAACACAGGAGTAGATGGTTTAGTGCCCAGTTTGCTACCATATGACTTTCCGGCTGCTGTTGCTTTAAATTCTACATTTATAGAAGATAAATTTACTTTCCTTGAGATCAGTTCATAAACAGGCTGGTCATATACTCTGCTATTAATTTCTGATATTATGGAGAGAGGGACAATATTTAGGATATATCCGACAACTTTATCTTTAAAAAGAATATCTTGTTCTATTACCATTACCCTGACCTTTCTTTTTGATTTAAGTTTATTTGCTATAAATAAGCTCGGTTTTTGTTCATATATAACCCTACTTTTCAGATCTAAACCCTTAGACGTCAAAACCTTGATAGGTTCTACATTCGGAGCAAGAAGTGTAAACGTCTTCTTATTATTTTCAGCAATTGTTCTTCCTATTCCTCTTTTATTTATCAAGTATCCATCTTCTTCGAGAAGTAGCAATGCTTCCCTCAAGGATGCCCTACTTACTTTTAGCATTTTGGATAATTCTATTTCGTTGGGAAGTTTATCGCCTTTCTTGAATATCCCCTTTTTTATGTTCCTGACGATTTCCTCATAAATCAATACTCTCAAAGGTTTGATGTTTCGGAATATCTTCATCTTATACCTCCATGTCTGACATCAGACAACATCAATTATAAAATAAATGAAAGAATAAGTCAACCCCTCGAATTGCCTCATATAAAGATCCATACAAAAATTTTAGAATGGAGGTAGCAGGATAAAATGAGATCAAATGAAATTCTGGAACTGTACAGAGG
>QNAT01000166.1 GCA_003641555.1 Thermotoga sp. | reverse complement strand
CGACCTGTTGGGACTGACGAAGTATACCTTCTCACCCCTTTCGACGAGATATCTCGTGATATTCTGATCCCTGCTCTCTATGGCGAATACCACGTCCTTGTACTCGAAAACCCTTTTGATCAATTCCTCATAGCCCTTTTTGCTGTCTTCAACGATGAAACGCTCTCCGTTCACATAACAAGCATGCCTTTCTCTTGACCAATCGATACCTACGAATGTTAGGCTATATCGGCCACGAATTTGCACTAATCATCACGAATCTGGTATTCAATTTAACATCTAACATCTTTTTACTGCCTCTACGAAGCATGGGGATATGATGCAAGATACATACGCAGTGGTATAATTGACATAATATTTCTTACAGGTTTATAATGAATTCATCGATAGAAGGAGGTATTTATGTCTACACCACGGGAAAAATACGAAAGATGGTTACGAGAACCAACAGTAGATGAAAAGACAAAAGCAGAATTGCGTGATATGAATGATGCTGAGATCGAAGATGCCTTTGGCGAAGACCTTAGATTCGGCACAGGAGGATTGCGTGAAGTAATGGGACCTGGGACAAACAGGATGAATGCTTATACTGTTCGACGGGCAACTCAAGGTGTAGTAAACTGGTTGAAGAAAAGGAATTTCAATAGATCCGCAGTAATTGCCTATGATTCCAGATGGAATTCCAGAAGATTTGCCGAGGAGACGGCATCCGTTTTCATTGCTAACGGGATAAAGACGTATCTATTCGAGGATATGCGTCCTACTCCAGAGCTATCTTTTGCAGTGAGATATCTCAAAACTGGTACGGGAATCATAATAACTGCAAGTCATAATCCTTCTCAATATAATGGATATAAGGTCTATTCTCCAGATGGGGGACAGGCAGTTCCTTATCTTGCCGATGAAATAACACAAGAGATAGAAAAGATAGATATATTTTCCGACGTGAAATTCGATGAAACGGCAAAACCCATTACGGTAGGAAAGGATATAGATTCGATATATCTTGAAAAGGTTTCGGCACTTCATAAGCGATTCGGAAGTGGTTTAAGTTCAAGACTTAGTATTCTTTACACACCTTTGCACGGTACCGGGATAAAACTCGTTCCTCCTGCTTTGAAGAGAGTTGGATTCAATAATGTTCGTATCGTATACACCCAGGCAATACCAGATGGTGCATTCCCTACCGTTAAGTTACCAAATCCAGAAGATGTGCATGCCTTCGATATGGCATTGAAGGAATCCGATATTCAGGATGTAGATATCATAATTGGAACAGACCCTGATTGTGATAGAATAGGCGTAATGGTAAAAAAGCAGGGCAAATTCTTTAAGTTAACCGGAAATCAGGTAGGTATTCTTTTAATGGATTATCTTCTCAGAAGATTGAAAGATAAGGGCACGTTACCGAAAAATGGTTTTGTAGTTAAGACTATTGTAACAACCGATTTAGTCAAAGAGATAGCGAAAAGATTTGATGTAGAATTGATAGAGGTATTG
Organism: Thermotoga sp.; assembly: GCA_003641555.1. Taxonomy (GTDB): domain Bacteria; phylum Thermotogota; class Thermotogae; order B3-G13; family B3-G13; genus B3-G13. The sequence continues at coordinate 2,874 of QNAT01000166.1, read as the reverse complement.
ACTGGATTTAAATTCATAGGAGAAAAGATAAAAGAACTGGATGATACAGGAAGAAAGTGTTTCTTATTCGGTTTTGAGGAGAGCTACGGTTATCTTGCAGGCACGTTTGTAAGGGATAAAGATGCTGTTATAGCCGCTATGCTGATAGGAGATATGACATCTTTTTATCTACAAGAGGGCAAGACACTTCTCGATAGATTAGAAGAGATATATGAAGAATATGGATATTTCACTGAAGTATTACGTTCCATCGAATTCAAATCTCTCTCAGAGAAAAAGAGAATGAAAGAAATAATGAATAAGTTGAGAAATACTCCTCCTTCTTCCATAGCAGGAATGAATCTATCCTCCGTTGTCGATTATTCAGAAGGGATAGACACTCTGCCTCCTTCTGATGTCCTCGCCTTCTATTATGGTAACGATTTTGATATCAAGATAACGGTGCGCCCTTCCGGGACCGAACCCAAGATGAAAATCTACTTCGATTTCAAGGGGAAGAAATGGACAAAGGGAACTCGTTCGGCGGAGGATAATTTCCTCAGTAAAATCATTGGTAACTATTCAGTCACGAATTGATACAAATTTCGTACAGCCTTAATATTTTCTTTGAGGTGAACATTTATACTACTATCTCTAACGCCTTTTTCACTATATTATCTGCCGTCAATCCGTACTTGATCAACAATTCCTGAGCTGTTCCAGATTCGCCGAACACATCCATCATTCCCACGCGTTTGACTGGTTTACAGATATTCTCAGATATCACACCTGCAACGGCTTCTCCTAATCCACCATATATACTGTGCTCCTCTGCCGTAACGAATCCTTTTACTACGCCTCCCAGATCGTTCAACAGATTCACATCCAGGGGTTTTATCGTTGACATGTTAACCACTGTTGCTTCAACACCCCTTTTATGCAAGATATCAGATGCCTCAATAGCCTTCGAAACCATTATTCCACAAGCAATAATAGCGACATCTTTTCCCTTTCTCAAAACTTTTCCTTTACCGAGTTCGAAATCATATGTTTCAGAGAATATCACGGGGACTCTGGGTCTACCAAGCCTGACATAGAATGGCCCAGGAATATATGCTATCTCCTTTATGACCTTTTCTGTCTCAATTGCATCGGCAGGAACAACAACTCGCATGTTTGGGAGTACTCTCATTAAGGCGATATCCTCACATGCCTGATGAGATGCCCCATCTTCTCCGACTGTTATACCCCCATGAGTGGAGACGATCTTTACGTCTTTATTAGAATAGGCAACGGCGATTCTTATTTGATCGTAACATCTTCCTGGAGCAAAGACAGCGAAGGTTGAGGCAAATGTTATCTTTCCACATGAGGCAAGCCCGGCAGCTATACCGATCATATTTGCTTCTTCTATTCCGATATCGAAGTGTCTTTCAGGGAATTTTGCTTCGAATTTGGCTGTCCTTGTGGATTCTGCCAGATCCGCAGTCAAAACACATATATTCTTATCCCTTTCTCCCAATTCGACTAGGGCCTTGCCGTAGGCATCTCTTGTTGCCATTTCAACCATTTGCATTCAACTCCTTCATCGCCTGTTTATACTGTTCTTCGTTCGGAGCCTTACCGTGCCATTCGTATGCATTCTCCATAAAGGAAATTCCCTTTCCTTTTACCGTATGAGCAATTATAGCAGTTGGGTTATCTGGGTAGCGCTTTGCTTCATCTATCGCCTTGAATATCTGATCGAATGAATGACCATTTATCTCGAACGTATGCCACTTAAATGCCTCAAATTTACTGATCACGGGAGCAATATCATTTATCTTTGCCACCTCTCCATCTATCTGAAGGCCATTGTAATCCAGAAAAAGGATTAGATTATTCAAATGTCGGTTTCCTGCGAACATTATGGCTTCCCATATCTGTCCTTCCTCCATCTCGCCATCACCAACAAGGCAGTAAACTCGATAATCACGCTTATCAATTTTCCCTGCAAGTGCTATACCAATGGCTACGGAAAGACCTTGGCCAAGAGAACCTGTAGATACCTCGATACCTTTCAACTTCGTACTGGCGGGGTGCCCTTGAAGCCTGGAATTTACCCTTCTGAACTGCTTCAGTTCTTCATGAGGTATGTAACCTGCGTGCGAAAGAACAGAATAAAAGGCAGGGGTAATATGTCCCTTTGACAACACGAATCTATCCCTATCCGGTGAATCAACTGTCTCTGGAGATTGATTGAGTTCGGAAAAGTACAGAGATACAAGGATCTCCACAGAAGAGAGACTACCTCCTGGATGTCCTGAATGAGCAAGGTATGTCATCTCGACGATATCTTTTCTTACCTCTTTAGCCATTTCTTCCAGATGCGCTATATCTCTACCCAACTTAACCATATCAACTATGCCTCTCTGCTATCTCTACGAGTTTAATGAAAGAATCTATCTTCAAACTCGCTCCACCTACAAGCCCTCCATCGATATCTTCTTCTGTGATGATTGCATCGAAGTTATCTGGCTTAATGCTGCCACCATAGAGTATCCTGACGTTTTGTGCTACATCATTATCGTAAAGCTCACCGATTTTTCTGCGTATGAACGAAATAACCTCCTCTGCTTGTGCGGGTTTAGCTGTTATACCTGTACCTATAGCCCATATCGGTTCGTATGCTATCACTATATCCTCGAGTTGCGATGAAGTTATCTCATTCAATCCTCCCGTGAGTTCCCTCGTTACCACATCGAACGTCTTATTTGCCTTACGTTCCTCAAGGGTTTCACCTATACAAAATATGACCTTTAACCCTTTTCCTATCACAGAATGAATCTTTTCATTTACAAATTCGTCTGTTTCTTTAAAGTATTTTCTGCGTTCCGAATGACCGATTATCACGTG
>QNAT01000165.1 GCA_003641555.1 Thermotoga sp. | reverse complement strand
GTAACGTAGTTATCGACGTTATCCGTTTCAGTAAATCTTATCTCACCCTGTGAAGGTACGTTTATCAGATCGGTGGGGGAAAGAGAAACGGTTAAAACATCTGTATCGGTGCCAGCAGCAGCCATTGGATTTATATCCCCGGATCCCAGGAGCGTAAAACCTTTCAGTGTATATGTACTACCGACGAGTGGATTGTTCTGAATATACGTGTTGAATTCATCTATGGTTAACGTATCATCACTGTTCGTATCAGCAGCACTTATATCGAATGTATCCGATGCCTGGGTTCCATCTTGTTTTGTAAAGGTAAGTGCTAATCCAAAGGTGTTAACAGCAGTATGAGTGAACGTTAACGCAATGTTCTGGGTTGTATCTGCATTCACAGGATTTCCGCTCGAATCGAGTAATATGAGATCTCCTGCCATACCGGTGATGTTCACAGTCGAAGGAGGAGTTCCGCTGTTGGAAGGCGTTACACTCTCAATTGCGTATCGATCGTCGACACCGATCTTTGAAAATGTATGATGAGCGATATCGCCCGAAAGAGAATCACCATCAGCTATAGCATCAGTACCTGTACCCGTTAACTGGAAGTTTGAAAGGGTATAATACGCATTAGATAAAGGACTTGCAGCGATGTATGCGTTGAATTCGCTTATGGTCAACGTACTATCGCCATTTGCATCGGCGCTACTTATGTCAAACGTTTGATCGAACGTATCTCCTGCGATAGTCGTTCCACTCAACTCAAAGGTTGCATTTGCAGCTCCAGGGTTATGGAATGTCATCGTTACCGTTTTTGTCGTATCGAGTAGAACAGGATTTCCGCTGCTATCTAACAATTTTATATGCCCTGATAATCCTGTAATATTCCCACCAGAAGAAGCATCCACTGAAGATGGTGTATATTCATTCCATATACTAAAAGTCGTTACATTCCCACTGTCATCTAATTCCATTGTACCTCCAGTAGTTCTTGGATCGAGGGTTACATCTCCATTTATCTTTTCTGCCTTCCATATATAGAAGTTCTTATCCAGATGTGTCTTATCCATCACCCTTTGAAACGTAAACCTTATAGTTCCCTTATCGCCATCCGGATCCGTTATCTCTAAGGTTACGGGTTTGACATCTGCTGTGGATTTCAAGTTGTCCGCAAATTCTGCTGCAGTAGTAGCCTTTGCCTCCATGCTCATCCCGGCGGGCAGCTGGATCGTACTTATCGGTTGATTTCTGTCGACATACCTTTTTCCATTGGTACCCACTTTTGCTAACCAGCCTTGAACGGTTAAACCATTGGCTGCGCTTACCAGGGTACCGTTCGTATCGAGAGAAAAGTTTCCATTTCTCGTGTAGAATCTATTCGTTCCATCACTTAGTATAAAGAAACCATCTCCCTGTATTGCGAGGTCTGTCATTTTGCCAGTATTTTCCAGACTCCCCTGTGCCATGATCTTGTCGATGGATGCGATAGAGCTTCCAAGTCCTATTTGCTGTGGGTTTATTCCTCCTCTGCTTCCTTGCGGAGCCGCTGCCGCACGAAGTGTTTGAAGTAAAGCACTTTCGAATTCAGCTCGGAATGCCTTGAAACCCGGCGTGCTTACGTTCGATATGTTGTTGGCTAATATATCCATGCTCGATTGAAAATTTTTCAAACCTGTGATGCCAGAAAACATCGATCTCATCATAATAACCCACCTCCCTTCTTATCCGCTTACTTCTAAGACCTGATCCATAGAATATGCCATCCCATTTATTATCAAATTCACCATTCCATTTCTGAACTGCACGGCATCTACTTTCCCACCGACCAGGCCTGGTATATCTTCTTGAGTACCATCAGCATTTATGGCTGTGATCTGGAATTTATAATAGCCTTCGGGAACAAGGTCTCCTTTGTCATCCGTACCATCCCAATTTAATTCGTGCGGTCCTGTACCCAACGAAAAAGCCTTCATAGTCTTCACAACATTGCCCGAACTATCCAGGATCTTGACCACGATATCTGCCGACTTATCCAGTTGAAATGTTATGGGATCAACCGCATTACCATTAACAGCGATCTCATGGTTGCCCACTACTACATTCTTTCCAACCAGAGTTGCTGCCTGAAAGCGGCTCAAATTATCCTGGGCCTTTTCAAATCGCTCAAAGGTAGTCGAAAGATTCTTCACCTGTTCAAGTGAAGAAAACTGTGCCATCTGAGCGATGAAATCCTTGTTATCCATGGGTTGTATTGGGTCCTGATACTTCATTTCAGTGAGAAGGATCTTTAAGAAAGCATCTTTATCCAGTTGTTTTTTCACATAATCTGATGTATCCGGAGGAGAAGTCGATTGTGGCACACCTGTGCCGCTTATTCCATCTAACATTTAGATCACCCCTTCTTTTAAGTCTTCAAATATATTCTCAAATACCTGTTTTTCATTTCCTTGCTGTCTCTCCTGTCTTTCCCTCTCACCACCATGCTGCTCCTGTCCCTGACCAGGATTTTGCTGTTCCTGTTGTTGAGAATTTTCATCGTAATATCTTTCGACGTTTATTCTCTCTACGACGATATTATGTTTCTGAACCGCCTGAATTGCCAAATTTACATTCTTCTGCAGTATTTCTTTTACATCTTTATGCTCGGCTTTCATGGTTATGATCAACCTGCCGCCGTTTTCTACAACGTTTATCTCGATCTTACCCAGATGAGGAGGCTGCAGCTGCACGATCATAGTCTTCGTATGAGGAGTTATACGACTCGTTATTTGCTTTATTACTTCGTCCGCTTTCATGTTGTTTTCAAATACATTCCCCTGTACCTTTACATTACTTTTTGAAGGTTGTCCTTTCCCCTCTCCTTGTTTGATATATGTTCCAGGTAATATCTTCACCGTGTGTTTTTGCGATACCTTGTTTGGCATCACATCTTTCTCTTTTATCATATCCACCCATTTGTCAACTTTGTTATTTACCCCCGATTCACTCTGTGATCTGATAAAAGAGTTCTCGGCTTCCATTTTTATCACTTGTTTCGATACCTGGATATTCCTCCTGGGTACCTTATAAGACAAAACGAGGTTTTTTAAATTATTTCCTTTTGCAGATATCTCAGGTTTAACAAATTTGTTGTTGTGTAATACTTTAAACTGCTTTATCTCCTGACGAACGAAGTTCAAAATATCATTTAATTTTCCCTTTATCTGATGAAATTCCTTGAAGATAATTTTTCCTTTCGGATCCAATTTCTCAATGATATATTTCATTTTATTGGCTGTTTTTACCAATTCTATTATCTTTTCCTTGTTCATCGGCACAATAGATGGGTTTTCGAGTGCAACTTTTGAATTTCCTTTGTGGGGCATGTTGTCAGAAATCTTTGCCTCCGTTGATTGAACCTGAAGCGAATTTTCCGTATCGTTCATTGGTTTGTTCTTTACATTTCCTGATGGAGAAAGCTTCGATTTGACGTTCGAAGCACTCTGTTCCGTTTCTTTTATTATCCCTTCCTCAATATTAGGTTTTAGATTTTGCATCAAATTTCCTATATTTGCTCTCCCTTTGAAAGATAATTTATCCATTTTAATCGCTGTTGTAGCCTTGTTCAAATGGAATTTATCGGAAGAGAGAAAAAATTTATTTCTAACAAGCTGAATCTTACTTTTGGTCTCAGCATCGGTAATTGGGAATTTTCCCTGCGCTGATTTTACTCGTTGCTTTGTTTTAGATATCATACCTTTTGATATTCTAACAACCTTATCATTTTTGTTCATCCTGTCAATACTCGATGGTGTATTATAGTCTCGGAGAATCATCGGAGAGGCAGATTTTACGATCTTTTCCTTAACTTTTTTCTTCTCATCTCCTCGATGAGGATTCACAAGAATACGAAATATCTTTTTAACCTGAGCAGTTTTGGTTTCAGACAGCATTTGTTTTGCATTTCCCTTTGATTTAAATACTCGCTCCTGTGATGTTATCGCTGACTCTTTTGAGATATCCTCTTCTTTCGCCGAATCGAGGATATACTGTGGTTTTTCTTCGATGTTTGAGAATTCCCTGGCAAGTTCTATATAGAAGATAACCTTCCTGGGAAGTGAGGAAGATGAAGTATTCATGGCAGCTTTGACCTTTTGAGAAAGGGTAGGCATCTTTATATTAGGTTCTTCAATTCTATCTTGAGAGGTTATATATTGCTTTACAGCTTTTTCCAATTTTTCCTTCAATTCTCCTTCAGATGTTGCTGAGGAAATAGATATTTTATGCCCCTTAGAATTCAAATACGATATGAGTATCTTAAGATCCGATCCTGTCATCTTCTGAATCAGGGGAGATACAAGGGTAATTATAAAGTCATCTGAAACGCTCGATATTCCTTTCTTAGAGGTGCG
>QNAT01000164.1 GCA_003641555.1 Thermotoga sp. | reverse complement strand
TGGTGATAGTGAGGATATTAATAGGTCCAACTGTTTGGGATAGGTTAACTGCATATTCTTCAGCAACTGTGAAGGGTATTCTTTTGCTGGCAGTATTCTCCTTCATAGAGAAAGATAAAACGCTTTTCAATGTGGAGATTACGCTTGCCTTACTATCTCTGGCGTCTATAGCAGTCATATCACATTTTCTGGGGGGGAAAGAATGATAAGTATCGTTATCGGGATTATCGGAATGCTTTTTATATGTGTCGGAACGCTCGGAGGTGTAACATCGAAGAATTATTATGTAAGGCTGCACTTATTCGGATTATCTGACACTATAGGTTCGTTTACTTTACTCGTAGCCCTCGCCACAACTGCCGGGAAGGAGTGGTTTTGGTACTTGATACTTGGGTTCATATTACTCATTCAAGGACCTGTAATCACCAATATTCTCGCCAAAGGTGCCGCAAAGGCCGGTATTCGTATAGAGGAAGAAAAATGGCATTTAAGACAATAATCGGTTTGATTCTCCTTCTTATGGGAATAGCCACTATATCTGCTCGTAAGGCAATAACAGCGGTTATCTTCTTTGCTGTAACTTCCACATTTGCTGCGATTCTATTCGCTTTATATAGGGCTCCCGATGTTGCCCTTGCGGAAGTAGCAATAGGTGCTGCCTTCACGAGTTTCTTATATTTGATAGCATTACAACACAAGGGAAAATTATGGGTGGCTTTAGTAGAAGTAAAAGGAGGATTAAATGTCCTTGAAAAATGGATACTCGAAGGTTTTTGTGAAAGATATCATCTCGAATTAAAACTCGTACCTTTTCCTGATATCTCCAGAGCAAAAGAGAAACTGAATTCGGGAGAAGTTGAAATGATAGCAGGTGGCATTGTATCTACCCCTTCTATCATACATACTGTTCCCTTTTTAGAGACAAAAGTCTTATTACTGACCAGATCCGATAAGAATATCAAAACCGAGGATCTGGGATTATCCTATTTCAATACACCCTCCAATGAAGGGACGGACGTAATAGCTATTGATCTAATGAGATATAGAAATTTTCTACTCTCCAATTTAGGAGTAAAAGTGGAAGTTATAAAGCAAATCAATGGTCTTGGATATGTTTTTGAGGTCAGAGCGGATGATAAAACGCTGCTAAAGCAATTAAATGATTTCATCTTAGAAGCAGAGAATACAGGCAGGTTAAAAGAAGGAATTGGGAGGTTTGTATATTGAAGTATCTTGCGATCGTGATCACGTTTATCGGAGTCGGTTTACTCTTCGCATTCGTGCTGATTACGAAGATCCCTTCGATGAATTCACCTTCAGCTTATGCTGATCTCGTATTGAAAGAAGATGGAAGTTCAAATGTGGTGAGTGCCATTTATCTTGACTATCGACTGTACGATTCGCTCTTCGAAGTGTTGGTCTTCGCCTCAGCAATTCTGGGAGTAAGTTATTACATATCTCACTTCCCGGAAGCAGGTGAGGTCCCACCTTCTGATTCAAAACTCTTTTTCATCGCGACAATTGCCTTTGCACCCGTAGTAGCTGTCTGGGGAATCTACATTCTCTTGACAGGACATCTAAGTCCTGGAGGAGCATTCAGTGGTGGGGCAATCGGTGCCAGCGGAATACTCTTTCTGGCATTGGCAATCGGTTCAAAGAAAACAGAGAGAGCCTTTCATAAGATGCATTTGGAGTCATTAGAGAAATGTGCTCTATTGGCCCTTGCCAGCTATATCCTGTTGGGTGCATTCAATAAAGGCCTTTTTTCTCCTTTATTTTGGGTTGGTACTCCCGGAAAATTTTTCAGTGGGAGAGGTGCTATTATTTTGAATATATCTATCGGCATCAAGGTTTTTGTTGGGGGCTGGACTATCCTATATCTATTTTCCAGACATCGGGAGAGTGTGTGAAAATGGACATTGGTATATACATTGGCTTTCTCTTAGAATTCGTGGGAATAATTGGAACAGTTCTCAGAAGGAATCTTGTCATGAAACTCTTATCCCTGGGTATCTCCGATATCGGGGTTGTTCTGATATTCGTAGCGGTGGGTTATATACCTGGTGCACGTGCCCCCATAATCGAACAGAATATGGATAAGTATGTGGATCCTCTACCACAAGCACTCGTTATAACTTCAATAGTTATAGGATTTGCCACTCTTTCACTCTCTTTGGTCTTCGTCATGTATTTAGCCAACAAATTTCACACGGTAGATTCAACCAAATTGGAGAAACGAGTTAAAGATGCAAAAAATTCTCTTTGATTTTACCCTGATTCCCATTATTTCAGCAGTAGTTTTAGGCACACTCAGGCTTTTATTGCATTTAAGAGGTCGATTTCTTTCTATCTTCGAATGCCTCTTGTCCGTCTTGTGGATTTGTATATTGAGCTGTCTATATTTCATTCATGGCGACATTAGGTTCGTAGTGGGAGGGTGGTCTTTAAGGCAAGGAGTTGCGGTCTTTGTGAACATGAACTCTATGTGGTTCATATGGGCGTTCACAATTGTCTGGATATCGGTAAAACTTCGCTCCGATTTCAAGCACATAGATAGAACATATGAAGCCATTCTGGACTTCTTGTATTCTGCCGTATACGCAGTTTACATCTTCGGAGATCTCTTCAATTTATACGTATCGGTAGAATTAGCCTCTATTCTTTCCTTTCTCCTTGTTGGTTACGGTGAAAAGCCTATACGTGTATGGGCAGCTCTCAAGTACATGATGATGAGTGTGGTGGCGTTCAATCTATACCTATCAGGTATCAGTTTGATATACGAGGCAACGGGCTCACTCAATATCAGTTATATTTCTAATTCTGGGATATCTTTGCCTCCCATAGCGATTTCTCTTATTCTCACCGGTATATTAGTGAAATCTGGTATATTTTTTCTGAGTGCCTGGCTGCCAGATGCCCATGCTGAAGCGACAACCCCTGTTTCCATGATTCTTTCTGGGGGCATAGTCAATCTTGGTATCTTTGCCCTTTTGAGAATTCTTCCCTTTATACAGCAACAATATCCACAGATCATCGATATCGTTGCCATAACAGGAATGCTTTCCGTTCTTTTAGGTGGCATCTATGCCGCTTTCGAAAGCCGCCCTAAAAGACTTTTGGCATATTCTACATTTTCACAGATGGGTATATCCGTATTTCTCGTTGCCGTGGCACCGGTAGCAGTTGGATTGTATGCCTTTTTCCATTCGCTCACGAAGGCATTACTCTTTTCGACAGTAAAAGGAAAGGGGAAATCTTCAAAGGTCTTCATGTACATAGGCATATTTTCTTTGATAGGATTGCCACCATTTTTAGGCTTTGTAGCTAAGAAATCTTTATTTTTGTTTAACCCGATACTGGGTATTGTTATAAGTCTATTAACTGCTATTTACATATTTACCCTTCCAAAGTTCGTAAAAGGAAAGCTGGATTCGAAATACCGTCTTCAGCTCTCAGAGTTCATCTTATTTTTATGTATTCTTCTACCAACATTTTTTCTGAGATGGCCAGGCTGGACTTATCTCGTTGAAGGATTCATCATCGCGATCATTGGATATTTTATAGCCAAATTTATAAAGCCCTTGCCATTTCCTACATCCATATTTGAAATCGAGATAGGAATATCTTATCAAATCCTCTTTGCTATGTTTGTAGTTTTAGCCCTTACCATGTGATTTAATATTGTGATTATTCAGAAGTCAGGAATTATCACGAATAATCTTTATAGCTATGGAACTTCGTTCCATCAGGCTTTAACTCAACTTTGTCAGACGAAGTTGAGTTAAAGTCAAAACCCCAACGGGACAATTCCATCTTATACTATACACAGGAGTTCTCTTTCTCTAAAGGAGAAATTTCGGTTTGTACTTCTTCTTTGCAGTATCTTTTATGTGAAGACATTTACTACCCTTCGCAATTCTCAAGGTATTTAATCAACCAGTCGAAAGTATCTACGATCATCTTGATTATGATCATTCAAAATCATCGAAGGATATTATTCACTGCCTTGTCTAACATCTGGTCTTCTGTGGAAATGACTCTGCCGTTTATCTCGTAGGCTCTTTGAGATTCTATCATCTTTACCATTTGTTTAACGACATTGACATTTGAACCTTCAATGGTATATTGCATCACTTTCGTTTGTGTATCGTAGAGCGGAGGTCCGCTGACAGTGGTTGGAATGAAATAATTATCTCCTATCTTTCTCAATCCCGTATTATTACTGAAATGGGTGATCATCATCTTATCAACTGTCTTACCATTTACGTATACATAACCTCGCTCATCTATGCTGAATTTTCCATTTATTCTTATCGGCTGTCCTGTTATCGAGAGAACTTCTTCTCCGTTCTTCGTTACGAGTAAGCCGTTTGAATTGAGGGAAAACT
>QNAT01000163.1 GCA_003641555.1 Thermotoga sp. | reverse complement strand
TCGAAGATAGGATAGCAGACGATATATATTCTTATTCTTATGAACTCATAGCGTTATTGAGAGGAACCAAAGTTGAAAGTAAAAATGTTAGGAGTAAGGTTAAGGAGGTTACCAATGTATGATTAAGAGGAAAAGACCTCTCGAAAATGTTATCATAGAGATAACTCCCATGATAGATATGGTATTCATCCTCCTCCTTTTTTTAGTATTAACGACCACATTTGTTGTCTACGAATCGAAGGTAGAAGTCAATTTACCAAAAGGGAAGACAGGTACCACTGTAACGAATTCTAACGTGAATTCTATCGTTGTACTCATAGATAAAAAGGAGAATATGTATCTTAATGGTGTCCCTGTAACGTTTAAGACATTTCCAGTAGAGTTGAGCAAGATATTATCTTCTGCCAAAAATATAAAGAGTGTATTTATAAGAGCAGACCAGATTGTCCCTTATGGTGAGATCGTTCATGCAATGGATTTGCTCAGACAGCAGGGTTTGACAAACATAAATCTTTTGGTAGAGAAAAGTTGATCGAGAAAAATGCGTTTCATTGTCTCTTTTGCCTTATCTTTATTGATAAATGTTCTCATAATATTTCTTTTTGCAAAGAATACAGGGGTTATGCCGATTAATAACCTTCCACCACCTCCAGAACCTATAACCTTAACCTTTAATTTCGTCAATGAGATACCTAAAACAAACAAAGAAGTTAATACAACTGTGGAAAAGGTTGAAGACAAAGATCTGGTAAAATTGGAATCTTTTCAACCTCAAAAGAAGGCGAGTAGATCTATAAGTATTGATTTGCCCCAACCCGTCTTACCTGAAGAAATCGTTAAAAAAGCCGTTAAAATGAATTCTGTGAAAAATGGTATAACGATATTAGGGCCTATTTCGAAAATTCCTCAAAAGGAAATAAGTGGAGAAAATTTACAGCCATATTCTCTCGATAAAGATATCGGTGTGATCCCGGCAAGGCCCATGAATAAGGTAGGTGGTAATGAAAAAAAGCCATCGACTATGAGGGGTACTACGAGTACAGAGGTTGAGTTACTCAAGCCCTATAAGGCGGGAAGCAGAAAGAGAGAACTTTCTCTTCAGCCCAAACGATTCTCCTATATCCAGAGGAACTTTGAAATTTCGAATGCAAAGGAGATATTTGCCTCTCTTCAAAATGATTATAGAAGAACTCTTAAGAATACCTCTCTTTCTCTTCAACCTTTACTGATCGGAGATGTTATAGGTGAATTGATCATCCATAAAAATGGAACGGTTACTGTTAAAGTAAAGAGTTCTCCAAGTTCGAAGTTGAGTGATATATTCATAAGGAATCTTAGTAAATTGTTTTTCAGTAATAGACGATCTGAGACGAGAATAGAAGTGATAGTGAGTTTTAAGATAGGTTCTGAAATCGAATGAATGCACGCCCCACTGCAAGCAGATGGAGTTTTCTTGTCAATAATCAAATAAACAACATAATCAGGGTGACTGGGCTTGAACCAGCGACCTCCGGAACCCGATTCCGGCGTTCTCCCAACTGAACTACACCCTGGCTTTCAAAACAATTATATCATGTGATCACGTTAACCAATATACTCTTTTCTGCATGCATTCTATTCTCAGCCTGATCGTAGATAACGCTGTTTGGACTTTTAGCCACTTCGTAATCCAGCTCTTCATCATAATGTGCAGGCAAACAGTGCATGACTATAGCATCGGGTTTTGCCATCTTTACCAATCTCATATCAATTCTATATCCTTGAAATTTCTTTCTTCGCTCTTCTCTTTCTGCTTCCTGTCCCATACTCGTCCACACATCTGTATATATGACATCCATTTCCTGAACTGCCTCTTCTGGTTCTCTAAATACTTTTATACTTCCTCCGCTCATCTCGAAGTCAGCTTTGGCCATCGTTAAGACCTTTCGATCTGGCTCGTATCCTTCAGGACAGGCAAGAGTCATGTCCATACCAAGTTTAGCAGCAGCGAATATCAGGGAATTAGCCACATTATTGGCATCACCGATATATGCGATCTTTATCCCTTCCAGGTGCATCTTCTTTTCTCTGATGGTCAGGAGATCACCCATGATCTGCGTAGGATGGGAAAAATCAGAAAGACCATTTATCACGGGGACCGAGGAATATTTTGCAAGTTCCTCAACGATCTTATGCTCAAATACACGAGCCATAATGGCATTCACAAATCTCGAAAGGACTATGGCGATATCTTCCGTCGTTTCTCTTCTACCCAGCTTTATATCATCTGGTCCTAAATATATCGCATGTCCCCCAAGTTGTGTCATGCCAGCCTCATGCGATACCCTTGTTCGTAAAGATGGCTTTTGGAAGATCATGCCAAGCGTTTTACCTGCGAGTATGGAAATATTTTCACCAGCATATAAGCGCAGTTTCAACATTTCAGCAGTATCCAAAATCTGGTATATCTCCTCTTTTGTAAGGTCATGAATACTCAAAAGATGTTTACCCTTCATATTTATTGCCATATCTATTTTTCCTCCTTCAGACAATTGGTAATTCTTCTATGCCTTCTTTTACGATCTTTTCTGTATCTTCAGCTATTACCAATTCTTCATTTGTTGGAATAACCATAACCTCTACTTTTGAATTATCAGATGATATTATGCGTTCCTTCCCTCTAACTTCATTTTTACTTTCATCTATCTCTATACCCAGATAATCCATATTCTCACAGACCATTTTTCTTATCAACGGGGAATTCTCCCCTATGCCAGCCGTGAAGACCAGAACATCTATTCCATTCATCGCTGCTACATAAGAACCTATATACCTCTTTATTTGATATGCGTACATTTCAAGAGAAGTACGGGCCCTCTTATCACCATTGGCTGAGTGATCTTCTATATCACGCATATCACTGCTAACACCACTGGCACCAAGCATACCACTCTTCTTATTCAATAAATCGTATACCTGTTGAGGGGTGAGATTTTCTTTTTCTTCTAAGAAGATCACTATCGCAGGGTCTATATTCCCGCACCTCGTTCCCATGTACAAACCTTCAAGAGGTGTAAAACCCATCGATGTATCTACAGATTTTCCTTTATCTATCGCTGCCATTGATGCTCCGTTGCCCAGATGGCAAGTCACGATCTTGAGCACCCGCCAGTTCTTACCCAGCATTTCTCCCGCTCGTCTTGCCACGTACCTATGGGACGTCCCATGGAATCCATACCTTCTTATCCCGTACTTATCATAAAACGACATGGGTATGGCATAAAGATACGCCTTAGGAGGCATCGCTTGATGAAATGCGGTATCGAATACAGCAACATGAGGAACATCTGGTAACAACTTTTGTGCAGCACTAATACCCATCAAATTCGGCGGATTATGGAGAGGAGCGAGTTCAGAACACTCCTCAAGAGCATTTATGACATCGGATGTTATTCTTACGGAAGAAGCATACTTTTCTCCCGCATGGACCACCCTGTGTCCAACAGCATCTATATCGCTAAGACTCTTTATTGCCCCAAGTTTTTCATCAAGCAAGGTATCCAGGATCAGTTTCATTCCTTCCTCATGGTCTTTTATATGTGCTTGTATAACATGTATCTTGCCGTCATTCAATTTGTGGTTCAAAACAGGATTTGGTAAACCTATCCTTTCCAACAAACCTTTCGATAGGACTTCTTTGCCTTCCATATCTATCAGTTGATATTTTATGGATGAACTACCCGTGTTTATAACTAATATCTTCATATCTCTCTACTCCTCTCCAAGTAGTGAAGTGATTGCGACCAGATTGTATATATCATCAACGCTGCATCCACGTGATAGATCATTTACCGGTTTTGCAAGCCCCTGCAAAATCGGTCCCACAGCTTTCATTCCTGCGAGTCTTTGAACGAGTTTATATCCTATGTTTCCAGCATTCAGGTCTGGAAAGATAAGGCAATTTGCCCTGCCGGCAACACTACTTCCAGGGGCTTTCTTCTTTGCTACAGAATCCACCAGTGCGGTATCCGCCTGCATTTCACCATCTATGTCGAATTCACCCTTCGAAAATTCTTTTGCCAACTTCGTTGCCTCTTTAACCTTATCAACAAGTGGATGCACTCCACTACCCTTCGTAGAAAAAGAGAGCATAGCCACCCTTGGTTGTACGATCATGGCTACAGATTTTGCAGTTCGAGCTGAAGAAATAGCGATCTCGGCGAGCTGCTCTGGATCTGGATCAGGATTCACTGCACAATCAGCAAAAACCATAACTCTATCATCTTTTGATATCATTATAAAAGCACCTGAGACAAGAGAAATACCCGGCTTCGTCTTTATAACTTGCAGAGCAGGTCTCAATACATTTGCTGTGGGCGAGGCAGAACCTGCGACTTCTCCATCAACATCTCC
>QNAT01000162.1 GCA_003641555.1 Thermotoga sp. | reverse complement strand
GTAGGGACGGGAGTTTACCTCCTGTCCGATTCGCCAAAGGCGAATGATATTATGGAACTTCGTTCCATCGGACAGGTTTAAAAACCTGTCCCTACGACTTTTTTGAAACGATCGTATCTTAACGTTCTGTTTTCAGATACCCCTTTATGTTCATTTCTTTTGTCTTGATACAAGAGAAACGAACCAAAGAAAAAATCAAAACCTCAACGGGATACACTGTCTTTGTGGATCAATTGTCAACGGTCTTGTGCGGATCAATTTCATCTTACACTATACATACGATAAAATATTGAACAGTTACAATTCTGGAAAAGCAGGGTGATATCAACCTTTAGAGATCCTGGAGAGTGCAACTTGAGTTATTTTTATAACGAGGTCTTTGTAATCAGAATTCATAGCTTTTGCCATCTTCGGCAGATCACTGTTGATAGGATCAAGCCCTGGTAAAGAGTTCACCTCAATGACATATGGTTTATTCTGAGAATCGAGTCTGAAATCTATTCTCGCAAAATCACGGCATTCCAGGACTTCGAAGGTACGGTATGTAATATCCCTTATTTCCTCATATAATTGAAAGGGCAAATTGGCGGGGCAAAAATACCTTGTTTCATCAGCATAATCTTCTTTCACTCTTTCACTATAATACTTTTCTATTCCTTCGGGTAGATCAGATAGATCTATTTCGAGAATAGGGAGAACAGTAAGATGGGGAGCATTACCTATAATTCCCACAGTGAATTCTCTGCCAGGAAGATGCTCTTCAACCAATATCTTCTGATGAAATCTTTCATATAACTTCTGTACCCGGGAAGATATGAGGTCTTTTTTCATAATCAGACTGTTTTCATTTATGCCTATTCCAGAACCTTCAGATGAAGGTTTTATGAATACTGGTACATCGAATTCTGTTTGCAAGAGGTATCGAGAACCATCAAACACATCAAAACGAGGTGTTGGAATTCCATATTCTTTTAAGATCGCCTTCGTAATTGATTTATCGAGACATAGAAAATGAGTTTTTGAAGAGGAACCCACAAAGTCATATCCCAATGATTGGAGGACAGCAGCAACAATAGCCTGTGTTTTAGCACCCATCTTTCCTACAACGGTATTGAAGAATAAGGCATCTTTCCATTTCTCTTTTTCGTTAACAAGCATACTGATTTCAAAATTTACTATGTCAGATTCATATCCTCCTTCTTTAAGGGCATGGAATAAGGCTTCAGGGGTACGCTGCCAACCATGATCAGAATTGGAATCTTTGAGTATCACTGTCTTTTTCATCGGAATACACCCCGATCTCATCTAATCTATCCATTTCAGACAATATCCTTGCTTCACTTTTATCTACGGCGTAGCAAGCGCCTCCGATCACGCTGGTTTTGAGTTTTCCTCTTGCATATGGGTTGCCAATCAGATCAGGGGCATCTAAGATTCCCAATTTTACTGCCCAGGTGAGTATCTCAGGATCTGTAAGAGGATCTTCTACTCCTTGACCTAACATCTCTATTCGCTCTATTAAATATAGAGCCTCTGCTTTGAGTTCATTTTTTCTTCTCATTATATCTTTTGAGTTCACACTCGGAATACCGAGCATGGTATTTTCAATAACCTGTCTTGATATCTTACAACTCTCTATAATATCATCAGGAGTAGCAGCGTGATCGGCTTCAGAAAAAGAAACCACATGTACTATATCGGGTTGTAAGAACATGCCTGTATATATACTCGAGGCGAGTGTTCCTTTTGCCCTATCGATGTCCGATGGGAAAGCCATAAGCCCTGGACGAATTTGAGTATATACTTTGAAATCCCTGTCTTCGAGCCTGGAAATGAGTTCTTTGGCAGCTAACATCTTAGCCAGGTCCATGGTTGGCGAAGTGCCTGGAGGGGTATTCAACATATATTGAGAAATGTAATCATGAACACCCAGTTTCTTTGCATTGTAAGCCGAAATATACGCCATAGCAACGAATATAGTATCATGGGCACCTCGCAAACCCCATTGATGAGGTTCATTTATCTCAACAGGTATGTTTCTTTCTGCATGCCATGCAATTGCTGACTGATTCTCAGATATGGCCTCTTTTAATTTTCGGTCCGATCTACCATCCAGGGCACTATACCAACAAAGAGGTATTGCCGCCCAGGCGTTGTGGATGGTATCTTGAAGTAACCTTGCCATTTTAATCAGATCTCGTGTTCCATTATAAGAGCGAAGTAAAGGGTAATTTCCTCTTCGAGAAGCATTATAAAGAGAATGCCAGTCATTTTCATCTCTCAGTGGGACACCTCCAGCTCCTCCTAAGCCGGAATCGATTTCATCCTGTCTGAAGTAGGCAGATTGGGCAATCTGATCGGGAGCTATGGATATGATATCTAATACCTTTGCTTCGGCGATCTTTTCTATTCCCTTTACAGTTTCTTCTACAGAAGGCAAACCAAAATGATGGCGTATCAAGGGAAAGGGTCTCATTGCCTCACGACGATGGATCAGATCTTGAGGATATATGGCACTCGATTCGGTAGAATTAATGCCTTTTAGATATGCGATCACCTCGGATATCGGTTGAGTAGAAAATATCTTCCGAAAGATCCCAGATTTTTCTGCTTCTTCTGCAACTGGAAGAGTTCCACCAAATATGTACTCGATATTCTCTAAACCGAATTCATGTATTTTCTCTTTCAATCTTGCAAAAAGATAACGCGATGCTGCAGGGGTAAGCCTGTAGCTTATCGCAACTATATCTGCGTTGACCTCCTTTGCTGCTCCTAATATTCTATCAATAGAACAAGCAGGTCCTAAAAAGATCGTTTCGTATCCTTCACTTTCTGCTAATTTTAAGAAACCCAACACACCTGCTACATGGACACAATTTCCCATGGCCGCTCCGATAATTTTTCTCTTTTTTTTCATCTCTATCTATCCCCTTTCTAAATATCCCATCACAAGAAACATAAAGAATCAATGTATACTCGCAATCTGTGATTTACAATATCTTCTACTCATCTCTGCTCACATCTCACAAAGTTTTACCTGTGTCTTTATGATGAATATATTTATGAGTTTATGTATTGAAATATTTCCTTTTTCGTCATATTGGCTATACCCAGTTTATTCAACGTCCGTCCTGTTTTACGAAAATCGCATTTGAGTAAACTCGAGCACATATCTATCACTAAATTTATCAATGGAGTATCGATTTTCAATACACTTGCCAGTTCAGAAATAGGAACAAGAGCATTAGGAACATCCTCCATAATATATCTATGCCTTAATGTATTTGGCGCATATATAGAATGATATGGAGATGTATTCTGAAGTATTTCATAAAGATTTGTTCCATTTGACCCATATACTTCTGATAGCCATTGTGATGTTGACATGAGTTTTATATCTAAAGCCTTTCCTACAGCAATACGTTCCTTATCCATTCGCTCCAGGAAATCTGCAATTGAGGGGGTTATACCATCTATGTAGTGTCGGAATCTTACGTGTGATAAATCCACTCTTGCAGCATTGAACAAGAGTGGAGCCGGATGAAGGATCATGCCGTAATTCATTAAGCCGGTATATAATACATTGGGTGAACTAACGATCTGTGGCAATGCACCTGTGAGAATAGAAACTACCCTGTCAGTTTGCAAAGCAGGTAAACAGGCACCGTGTACCCTTCTCTTGATACCCATAATTCTGACATGGGTATTTTCTGCCCTGGCAGCAAAGATCGAGGTTTCTAGTTCTATAACTGTTATGTTAGAAACGTTATTTTTAGATAAGATCTTCTTAAAGAGTAAAGCACCGCCAACCCGGCCCGGATGAAGTACAACGATCTGTGAAGGAACCAGGTAGGGTACTAGATTCTTCATCAATTCTTCATGTCCTAAGGAAGTAATCGTTACTATTATAATATCACTGCCTTCGACTGCTTTTCGGAGATCTGTGGTTACCATTTCTAATCTTATGCTTCTTCTAAGTGAGCCTTGTGCTAAAAGAATGCCATTAGAAATATTCGCTATACGTTCCTTACCACGATTATATAAATGAACACGATATCCGCGCGCTGCAAGATAAGCGCTCATGGCTTTTCCCACATTTCCCGCTCCAATAACGCAAAATACCAGATGATTATTGGTCACCAAACGATCCACCTACTCCGTTACTCAGCTTTTATTCTCAAATAATATTATATTAATCAATATGAAGTTTCGCTGTGAAGGTTACTCACGAACTTTCATCTATATTTTAGCATTCATCACGGGATTTGTCAATAAAGCGAAGGCTGTATAATAAAAAAAATTGATGGAGTGATTGACGAAGGATAAAAAAATCACTCCTCCAAAAAACAAGGAAAGGAGTGAAAAACAAATGAACAATTCCATTGTAGCAGAATTACC
>QNAT01000161.1 GCA_003641555.1 Thermotoga sp. | reverse complement strand
AGGAAAAATATAGAGGAGGATCAATGGATAACATGGGATGTGATATGAAAAAGATGGAAGAGAGCGAGTCTATGATAAAATCTGTGTGTAACTTTAACGGAAGGTATTTGTCCCCGGTAAGTCAGGGCCATTTATCTAAACTTAAAGGTTGGAGAAATTCACAAATGGATATACTTAGGCAATGGAAGTTTTTAACAGATTATAATCAGGAAAAATGGTTTCAACAGATAAGCGAAGACGATACCCAGATTATTCTTGAAATCATGGTACCAGCTGAGGAGAATAATATGCAGTTTATAGGATACTGTGGTATTGTAGGCATGGACTTTATTAATAGGCGTGGCGAAATCTCTTTTTTAGTTGATCCTGTTAGAGCACAAGATAAAAAATTGTATCGGGAAGATTTTCTATCAACACTTTATATGTTATGCCAATATGGGTTCGAGGAACTTAATTCACACAAATTATTTACAGAAACATTTGCCTTTCGGTTATATCATATAAAGATACTCGAGGAATTTGGTTTTCACCTTGATGGTACCCTAAGGGAACATCAATTTATAAAGGGGCAGTATCATGATTCACTTATTCATTCAGTACTTTGCCACGAATGGATTAAGATAAAGGAGGAAATGAAAAATGTACTGGAAAAATAAGAGAGTTTTAGTAACAGGTGGTGCTGGCGTTATTGGAAGGGAATTAATTGAAAAATTATTAAAAAAGAGAGCGGTTATAAGGTGCTTTGACATTGCTCCACAACCCAGGTCTTTTTTGGGAAAGGTGGAATACTGTCAAAGAGATTTAACAACCTTGAATCCTGTAGAATTTACTACTTTTAGCCCTGATATTATATTTCATCTTGCTGCAACTTTTGAAAGAACAGAAGAAGATCCAGAATTTTGGGAAGATAATTTCGAAAATAATATTATATTAAGTCATAAAGTCATCAATGCTGCTAAAAATGCAAAAAATTAAAAAAGTTTATATTTACATCATCTTATTTAAATTATTCACCGAGTCTTTACTTAAAAAACAATCCTCAGGATAATTTTATAAAATTGGAAGAAACAGATTTAATAAATACAAGAAATTTATGCGGTGCAGCGAAGTATTATACAGAAAAGGAACTTGAGTTTATAAGTAAGATGTATGGACATTTCATAGGTATTTCAGCGAGAGTATTTAGGGTATATGGTCGTGGTTCGAGAGATATAATCTCACGATGGGTAAGAATGGCACTTAATGGTGAGGAATTAATAGTATTTCAAAAAGAAAACATGTTTGATTATATTTTTGCAGGGGATGTTGCCGAGGGATTAATAAAAATGGCAGAGAATGTAAACAAGAATGAAATAATAAATCTTGGAACCGGCACAGCAAAGAAAATAGAGGAAGCAATAAAAATTTTGCGAGAACAAATTCCCAATATAAAGATTAAAGAAATAGAAAAGGAAGGACTTTTTGAGGCAAGTTGTGCAGATATTTCTAAACTCACGGAATTAACTGAATGGCAACCAAAAGTAACTCTTGAAGAAGGAATCAAAAAGATTATTAAATATGAAAAGGGGATTTTAGAGGAAGGATAACATGCACAAAGGAAAAGTAGTTGGGGAAAAAGGAAAATTCAAAGTAATTGATTGTGAGGTGTGTGGATTTAAACATTTGGACCCAATACCATCAAAAGAGGAAATTAAAGAATATTATGAAAGGCAGTATTACCAAAAGAAGATTCCCAAACTTTTAGACCCTCAAAAAGAAGCAAAGGAATCACGTTGGTCGGCCTTAAAATATAGAGACAGTTTATCAACATTAAATGAGTATATCGGAGACGAATCCAAAAGATTGCTGGACATTGGATGTGGAAATGGATTTTTCCTTAAGTTTATGAGTGAGAACGGTTGGGAATCATTTGGGATAGAACCTTCTCCAAAAGCAAGTGAATATGCCTGTTCTTTGGGCCTTAACGTATTTAACACAACCCTTGAGGAGTTTGTTGAGAATCGGTGGTACGGTTATTTTGACGCAATTAATTTAAAATGCGTTCTTGAGCGTGTTCCAAATCCAATTGAAATTTTAGAGATTTGTAAAAGCCTTCTTAAAGACTCTGGCATGATATATATTGAAGTTCCAAATGACTTTAATGCTCTTCAATTACAAGTACATAAATTAGGTAAACCTCAATGGTGGATAGCAATACCTGATCACATAAATTATTTCGATTTTCGTAGTTTAGAAAGAGTATTAGAAAGCTTAGGTTTTGAAATCGTATTAAGAACAACAGACTTTCCCATGGAGTTATTTCTCTTAATGGGAGAAGATTATATTGGAAATGATGAAGTTGGAAGTAAATGCCATCAAAAAAGAATGCAGTTTGAATTAAGCCTTCCAGAGGAGCTTAGAAGGAATATATATAAGCTAAATTGGGAATTGGAAGAATCTGCATAGTATATGCAAAATTAAAAGGGGGTTAAAATGGAAGTTAACATATTGATTACAAGTGTATCGAGGAAAGTGTGGTTAGTTAAAGCTTTTAAGGATGCTATAAAACAAGAAGGAATTGAAGGCAAGGTTGTATCAGTAGATATCAATCCTTTGTCTGCTGGACTTTATGTAAGTGATAAGCATTATCTTGTACCACGTTTATCTGATCCAGATTTTATACCTATCATTTTGGAAATTTGTAAAAAAGAGGATATAAAACTATTAGTACCCACCAGAGATGGCGAATTATTATTATTCGCTAAGAACAAAGACGAGTTTGCAAAACAAGGGACGCAGGTTATGATATCCGACCCAGAAGTTATTGAAATCTGCAACGATAAATACAGATTTTATCAATTTCTAACAAGAAATAATATTCCAACTCCTAAAACAGACTTGCCAAACCAAATTAATTTTTCTTCTGTATATTATCCTTTGTTCGTTAAATCAAGGTATGGAAGCGGCAGTAAGAGCATATTTAAAGTGGAAAATGAAGAAGAACTAAGGTTTTTTAGTAATTATGTTCCTGATGCAGTAATACAGGAATTCATCACAGGAAAAGAATATACCATTGATTTACTCACAGATTTAAATGGAAAAGTTTTAACAGTGGTCCCGAGAGAAAGAATAGAAACATTCTGCGGAGAATCATATAAAGGGAAGACGATTAAAGATATTAAAATAATAGAACAGGCAAAGAATTTAGCGGAAAAGTTAGGGGCTATTGGTCACATTACTATTCAGTGCATAAAAAACGATAATGGAATAAAATTTATTGAGGTTAATCCAAGATTTGGTGGTGGTGCTATTTTGGGGATTAAGTCGGGCGCCAATACTCCTTTATTATTGCTTAGATTGATTCGTGGCGAAAAAATTAAGCCGCAAATCGGGAATTTTAAGGAGAATCTCGTTATGCTGCGATATACGAAAAATCTCTTTGTTTCAGATGATAAGGTGGTAGGTGACTCGTGATACAAGCAGTTATTTTTGACCTAGATGACACACTTTACGATGAGATGCAATTTGTAAAAGGCGGTTTTGAGGCTGTTTCTTCATATATTTCTAAAAATAGTGGTGTTAATCAAAATACAGTTTATCAATTATTATTAGATGTGTTAGAAAAGTATGGGCGAGGAAAAATCTTTGATATTGCCTTGAAAAAACTTGGATTATATAATGAAAAGTTAATTCCTAAATTAGTTGAGGTTTATCGCAAACATAGACCAAACCTCATATTATACCCTGATGTAGAGACGGTTTTATATACTTTGAGAAAGCATGGTTATAAGTTGGGGCTAATAACAGATGGCAATCTGGAAGTCCAGCGAAATAAAGTCAAGGCTTTGAAAATTGGGGATTTTTTTGATTGCATAGTTTTCTCTGATGAATATGGTGTTGAGAAACGAAAGCCTAATCCCCTTCCTTATCAAAAAGCGATAAAAAGATTAGAGATAGAGCCAAAAGAAGCATGCTATGTCGGCGATAATCCATATAAGGATTTTATTACTGCTAAGAAAATGGGGATGGTAACAGTGCGAATTTTGCGAGGTGAGTACAAAAATACGAATGTATCAGTGCTATACGATGCCGACCACTCTATAAATGATTTATCTGAAATATTGAAGTTAATTAAAATCAATTCAAAAAGGAAGATGTAAATTTGCATGGGCCTTTTGAGTCTCGGCTCTGTTTTTACTGGCATGAAACAAAATGAATCTTTTGTATTTCGAGTGAACGCTTCTTCGGAAATAGGTTTTGGGCATTTAGTTAGGTGCTCTGCTTTAGCGGAGGCAATTTATGGAAATGGTGGGAAAATAGTATTTGCAACCAACTACCCAAACGAAATAAAGAAGACAATAAAGAGCTTCAAGTATAAAATATTAGACTTAAGTAATTTTTCTCCTTTTTCACAAGAAGAACTGAAATTT
>QNAT01000160.1 GCA_003641555.1 Thermotoga sp. | reverse complement strand
GTTATTAAGTTCCGTTTCCACTCCGAAACAGCCCCGCCCGAGTTTTCCCAGCCCAGCCCCGCATTTGTCCCCCCCTCTTTTTGCCCCTATTCCGAAGGAGAAGGGGTTTTTTGGCGGGGTGGTGGCTGTTTTTTTGGTGGGGTGGTGGGTTTGCCCCGAAGGGGCAAAAAAGATGGACAAGCCCCTAAAAAAGCGTCGAGGGGGTGGGGGGCAAGCACCCGCACCGCCGAAGGCGTTAGTTTTCAGGATTTTTTACGATCTTGACTTCGATAAGAACGAGGTTGTCTTTTTCGTCCAGGTATGAGATGTCGTAATATTTACCCTGGGCTGATATCGGTATCGGAGATTTGGGTATTGTACTCTGCACATGGGCATAGTTTACGGATTTCGACAGGTGGTCGTATATGAGCTTGGCTAAATTCATCACAGCTCGGTTATGTATTGCGTGCATTCTCGGTCCAGCTTTGATTTTGACTATTCGGAAGTTAGAGTCCACAGTAAAAAAAGAAGGGGAAGAGGGGGGCTTTGTTCTGGGCATGGAACTCCCCTCAGGACACTACACACTTGGCCTCTTTTGCTACTCCGTTGGTCTCGTCAGGTTCCCACTTTGTAACTGCCTGGTATTCCATTGGTGAGGAATCTCCCTCAACCAGGACATCAAGGTCTGCTATGTAGTATTCGTATGTCCCTGCTGACATACTCGGATCGGTTATTGTCTTGTCCTTTCCAGCTTCGAGTGTTCCTTTGTCTGCCACGATTTCCCAGGTAGAGCCGTCATACCTGATTATCCCTGCTTTGGAGATCGGTATGCCGCATGTGTAGGTTATAGTTATGTCGCTTCCTGCGCTCCCAGTAGCAGGAACGCTTATCTTTGAAAGCCTGCCATACTTGACGAACAGGTTGTAGCCGCTGATCAAGAGAGGCAATGCTTCGTTATCCCATGCAGCTTTAACGTCTGCATCGTCAAGGACAACAGCCTGGCATCTCTTGACAAGTTCCTGCATTACTGCACGGTGTGCTTCCTGTTTGTTTGTTTTCGGGTTTGCCGGTATTACATAGCTTCGGAAGTATCCTCTGCCCTTCCATTTAGAGCCCACTATCTGGTCGCCTAATTTGTTCAGCAATTCGCTGAACAATACGCTTTTCCACTTCATGGTGTTTAGTATAATGCTAAACTAAATATAAACTTTTCGCATACTCAGGATACTATTTTGCGGAATGAATAGCCTGCTATACCGCCTATAACTGCCATGCACATTCCAAGAGCTTGTCCGTCGATGCCTTCTTTTATTGCTGTGCCTTCCAGGTATGCGATGGCTAAAATTGCTATAATCTGGAGTAGGTATTTGAGGGCAAGATTAAGTTTTTCCATGTTTCACCCCCTGCTTGCCTAACTTCTTTCCAGGTAATCGAACAGACGGTCTATTGCTATGGCTGCAAGTATGATTCCGCCGCCATAGACTATAGCGTCTGTTATTATGCTGCCTGTCAGCATGATAACCGTATCAGGAAGTTAAAAATAAATTTTTCGCCTGCCTGGTTTAACATCTGATTAGAAGTGTGGGCTTTGGGTATTGCGTCTGATAGCGGCTTGCAAAATGCGTCTCCCCTATCTGGGGGAGTGGGGAGATGAGGTTGTTGAGTATCACCCAGCCGTGATACTCCATATTATGTTCCAGGAAGTAGTTTACATCCCGGGTAACATCAAACCTTATGATTTGATGATTGCCTGGGATTCTTGCCCAGGCAATGGGAGTTGGATCAAAAGATGGTTGATTGTTCCAGGTTAAACTTCCCTCATCCCAGTGAGAGGTTACACGGTGCAAAGACACCGTTTGTCCTGTTGTGTCATGGTATAGCCATTCATATTGATATAACTGAAGGATTGCTTCCAGAGCTACGAGATTGCGAGGGAAAGCGGAGATATTGAAATATAGGTATGTCCGTTCTCTTGCCATGTGTCGCCCATTGTCGGATATTCCCTCAACAGCAAGCCAGGGCTCACCTATTGATTTTTCGGTAGGGTCATTTTCATTTACAGAGCCTGCACGGGCTGCCTCTATGTGCTTGAAGTTATTTTTTGAGAATTGCTTAACATAATATTGGTAGTAGTTTAATCCCATTGGCGTTGCTTTCTTTCTTAAAAGATTCTTTTCTCTGTCTGTCATTCTTGCCCATGCCTGGGCTATATCATTGAATAGCATATTTTGCCTTACCATCTGTTCAGGCAAAGGTGCGTAACGGTTATACCCGTTACGCATAATGAGTCCATAACAGGGGTCGTTAACAAAGATTGGAGATGCTTTTGCCTGTGATGATTGTATGGCATTTGACAGCATGTTAAACAGCACGTTGGGTTTAAACTTCATGGTAATAAATAACAGTAACCGTATAAAAAATTATTTGGTTATCTGTCCAGGAATGGGAGGGTAAAATTGTTTGGAGTAGTGTGTCACGCCGCATGACAGGGAGCGTAAAATAGTTCCAGGTTTGGTTATTCTCTCTCGTATGAGATACCAGGCTCGGGGTCTGCGTATTTTCTCACTCTTACCCAGTCGATGTATCTATTACCACCTGCCCCTGCTGAATATTCCCCCTGTGAAAGCAAGAGGTATTTTGCATTTGAAAGATAATCTGTGTCTGTTGTTTCGAGCCATAGTGTCCCGTCGTGATACCACTTTAAGTTTCCACTGCTATCATATACATATTTCAGAGTGTGCCATTCGTTCAGAGTTGTTAGGTCGCCTGCATCTTTCCAGATAAGGTCTATTTTTGCCTCATTTGCTGGTATCTTTTCTATTATGATGTCTCTTTGAACAGAGCCGCTAATAGGAGTCTGCCAGAAAAAGCCATATCCATCTGAAATAAAGGTATGATACCAGTTTGATTGCCCCCCACTGGGGTCTTGTATCTGTCCGCTACCGATACTCACATCGGCGTAATGTTCCTCGTCTATCTTATGCCTCAGCTCGATGATAAAACCGTTTGTAAATGTTGTTTTTGATTTGACGTTGCCTGATGATGTAACGTCTTGTTCTCCTGCAAGGTGAAGATTGCCATTTCCATCTAATTCTACGATTGCGTTAGTGCTTCCTTTTTTTGCTATATCCCATTTGTCCGTGTCTAAATCCGTTCCCTCGAAGTCATCGAAGAAAAGAAAAGTTTCCTCTCCGCTGCTGGCGTCTTCTGTGCGTGAGGGGTCTATGGATATGTAGAGATATGTCATGCCGCCTGCGGGTATGCTTGGGACTTTCACCCATATCTTGGCGTTGCTGTTTGCTGTGTCCCACTCCTCTATCCAGTAGGATAGCGGGGTGGTCTTGTCGCTATCATAGATTCTGATAGCTGCTTTTTTGCTGTCGCAATCAGCAAAAAAGCCTGTGTCGTTGTTTATCGAGATCAGGATTTGATAATCGGATAAAGAAGCACCGCCTGTATTGTCGATAGTTACCTTATAGAGAACTTCATGTGGTATATTTTGCGAGATAAAATACTGGTAGCCCGTTAATCCATAAGGTGAGGCTTTCTCTCTCCATTCCTCTTTTTCCTGGTCCGAAAGAGCGTCCCATTGTTCGATGGCTGATTTGAAAGCCTGGCGTTGTTCTTCTTGTAAATCTGTGTTAGCATCGTAATGAGTCGGTATTTTCTCGATGACTATTTCCCCTTTTATGTTCATTCTTGCAGTTATGCCATCATTCCCCTGTTTCATGCTTCCTCTTAATTCTTCCAGGTAAGGAGATTTGGCTTTCATTATGTCAATAATGAAAGCATGGTTTAAAAAGTTTGTCAAATGTCGTCAAAAAGAGTATCTACTGGCATGTAGTCCGTTCCGTCGTCGATTTCATATACTCCCTCAAGGTCTATGGTAACAATTCCTATGACGATCCACTCACCGCTTGCGTATTCCTCTTTTTCTGTTTTCTCGAAAAAGTCCCGTGATGTTCCCCATACTCTTGTATGGCAAGCCCAGTTACATACAAGGGTAGGGGTAAGGTCGCCTTTCAATGCTTTAGTGAGGTATTTCTCCACATAGCGTTTAGCTCTTACATTCCGGGGAGATACCCATACATTTTTAGAGTCGCCCGTTATTTCATACCAGGCTTGGGAGATCCACTCCTGGCTTAAAAATGGTAAGTCATAGAATATGACATGTAGATGAGTCATATATCCTATGGACATCTTACCGTTCTTTAATTGCTTTGGTGGGTTGCCTATCTCGGCAATCCAGAAATATCTGCCCATTTTTAGCCCGTTTTCCTCACAATGTCGCCTTATTCTCCCCAGCAGCACATTAAAGCATTTCGTTAATCTTTTTCTGTTCTCATATATTGACGATTCGGGAGTGTTCCGAAGCGTCAGGGTAACACCCAGCCCCTCATGTAGATGTTTATGGAATTTACATAACAATGCTATTATATATCGTTCT
>QNAT01000159.1 GCA_003641555.1 Thermotoga sp. | reverse complement strand
ATATGTACTGAACTTGTAACCTCTCTTCCAATCGAATTTTTCAACTGCTTTCATCAAACCTATATTTCCCTCTTGTATCAGATCCAGAAAAGATAATCCTCTTCCCACGTATTTCTTTGCTATACTCACTACAAGTCTTAAATTAGCAATTGCAAGATTCTTTTTTGCGTTCTCATTACCTTCCTGGGCTAATTTCGCATATCTCCTTTCTTCACTCGAAGTCAAAAGACGTATCTTTCCTATCTCCTTCAAATACATCTTGATGCTGTCGGTGAAAGCAGAGGATTCATAAGATAACTGTTTTTCTTCTTTTCCAGGTATGACTTCTTCTTCCTCTTCTTCCTCTTTCGAAGATTCTTCCTCTTCTCCCTCGATAATCTCTATCCCATTTTTTTCTGCCTCTTCATAGAGTTTTTCTATGATAGTACTATTCAGTTCTTCATCACTTGAAAAAAGGCAATTATCGAGCTCTGAATACGTTAAATATCCTCTCTTCTTGCCAATTGTTATAAGAGAATTTACTTTCTTTACCAAACTTTTCGGAAAAATCACCCTCTTTTTACCATCGGGAGAACTTATCTTATCAGCCATATTAAGATCACCTTTCACTATTCATCCCCCCTTTTCTCAATTTTTCCCTCTCTAATTTGCGCTTGAGTTCAAACTTTTCTTTCAAAAGAACCTTATCCGTTTCCGTATCTCCTTTTAGCATTTCATTATCTATTTCGACAAACCTTGATGATAGAGCACGTTTTTCAAGTTCACCCTCACAATCTCTTATTGTCTTTTCCCTATCTACCATCAGGTTGCCCACAAATTGTGCCCGACTCATTAACACTGTTGCCTTCTCATCTCCAGAATCCAAAACGGCCCTTACATCACCTTTGCCTTCTTTTACATTGGTTAAGAGAATCTCAAAAACATTTCTATATTCTTTTCTTATAATATCCAATGAAAGTGCGTTCTTCAATTTACTGTACACCTTTTCATCATTTGTCATAAAATACAGGAGATAATCTTCAAGGGAGGGAAACGGTAAACTCTCCTTCATTTTTAATTTAGCCAGAGGCTGTTTCCTAACACCTACTTTATCCTTGATCAAACTGTATAGATCATGCCTGATAGCCACTTCATTTGAAGAAGTTTTTTCAGATATATATTTTACTAGCATATCTATTCTCAACATCTTGTTTTCCAATCCTGTCTGAACGATCCAATCAGCAACGGCATCAAGGACATCATATTTCTCCTGAACAGTAGCAAAGCCCTTCTTCTGGAGGATAAAGTCCACGAAGAACCTTTCATGAATTACACTTTTGTCAAGATACTTTTGCAGAGCTTCCCTGCCAAAACGTCGCAGAAATTCATCTGGATCTTTTGCTCCTTCGATCCTCACTACATAGACATCTACTCCTTTATTCTCTAAAACAGGAGTCCCATGCAATACCGCATTTATTCCAGCATCATCATTGTCAAAGAACAATATCACTTTTCTCACATACTTATGTAAAAGATTTGCATGTTCAGGAGAGAGGGTCGTTCCAAGAGTACCTACTACATTAGTGAAACCAAAGGAGTGCATAGAAATGGCATCTATATAACCTTCTACTATTATTACTTCTCGCTTACGTTGAATCTCTCGTTTAGCCAGATCAAAGCCATAAAGAAGACGTCTTTTAAGAAAATATTTCGTTTCAGGGGAATTCAAGTACTTGGGTTCTCCACTACTAATAATTCTCCCTCCAAAACCCACTGAATCACCTCTGGTATTGTGTATAGGGAAAAGCACTCTATTCCTAAACCTATCATAATAGTGACCGGTATCAGAACGTGATAGCAAACCCCATTTAAAGATATCCTCTACTCGAAAACCCTTTTTTATCAATTCTTTCATCAGGAAATCCCATCCATCTGGAGCATAACCTATTGAAAATGTATCTATGATTTCCCGCGTAATCCCACGTTCACTAAGGTAAGCAACTGCTTTTCTCCCTCTCGGAGAAAAAAGATACTTTCTGTAAATATCTTTTGCTGCCGAATAAAGAGATACATATTCTTTATAGTCGGTAGATTTTTCTTCATCATTGCGTAGATAGGGTTCAACATCTATTCCTACCTGCTTCCCCAATTTAGACACCGCTTCTACAAAGGAACAATTTTCTATCTCTTGAACGAACCTTATAACATCACCAGATCTGCCACACCCAAAACAATGGTAAAGTTGCCTCTCAGGGCTAACATAAAAAGAGGGATTTTTATCATCATGAAACGGACATAAAGCTCTGTAATTTCTACCTACTTTTTTCAGTTCAAGATATTTAGCAATGACGTCCGTTATATCTATTTTTTCTCTTATATCATCTATAATAAACTTAGGTATCATAAAATCACCACACAATTTAGGGTGCTTATAGAAACACCCTTTTAAAAATATCTGTCATTATTCAGCCATAATTATCGCTAATTATAACAAATAATTATTTAACGAACCTTAAAACTGTTTATTGTAGAATCAATAAGATTATCTCTTAGAGTATTGGGGGCTCTTCCTCGCCTTTTTCTTACCGTATTTTTTTCTTTCTACCATTCGAGGATCACGTGTCAACAGTTTCTTAGCCTTCAAAGACGGCTTAAAAGAGTCATTGTATCGAATAAGTGCCCTTGAAATGCCAAGTCTCAAAGCACCTGCTTGTCCCGCAAGTCCTCCACCTCTTACAGTAGCCAATATATCGAATTTTCCTATAGTATCTGTAAGAACAAAAGGTTCTCGTATAGTACGAACTAACGTGTCTCTTTGAAAGTATTCCTTTAGATCATCGCACTCTCGACCATTTATCCTTATTTTTCCCTTGCCCGATCTAAGATGCACTCTTGCTACAGATGTCTTTCGCCTGCCAGTACCGTAATAGTCTAACATATCCGCCTCCTTTACAAATCTAATAGCTCAAGTTCTTTATTTACATAGGGATGTTCAGAACCTACACACACTTTGAGTTTCTTCAACATAGATTCTCTTAATTTGTTTTTTGGCAGCATCCCTTTAACTGCATATTTTATAAGTCTATCTGGATATTTTTCCAGCATTTTCCTGGCAGTTACTTCTTTCAAGCCACCGATATATCCGGAATGTCTGTAATACTTCTTTTGATCCAATTTCCTACCACTCAACATTATCTTTTCTGCATTTATTACTACGACATAATCTCCCAGATCTGCGTTAGGTGTATATTGTACCTTATTCTTCCCCTGTAATATCAAACTCAGCCTTGCTGCCAATCTACCCAACGGCTTATCTTTGGCATCTACTATATACCATTTTCTTTCTACCTCAGATGATTTAACAAAATACGTTTTTCCTTCCATTACTCTCTTCCACCTGCTTCCTCTCAACGTGTTGGATAAACGCTTACTATTTTTCTCTTGTTCCGAGTTCCAAATTTAACATATCCGTTCACAAGAGCAAATATTGTGTAATCTTTACCAATACCAACGTTATTTGCTGGATGAAATTTGGTTCCTCTCTGTCGCACTATTATATTCCCAGCTTTAACGTACTCCCCTGCATATTTTTTCACACCCAAATACTTGGCATTACTATCACGTCCATTCTGAGTCGAACTCCCACCTTTCTTATGAGCGAACATTTGAATATCTATCATTGCTTCTTCACCTCGCTTATTTTTACATATTCAGGATATTGACTTTCGATATCTTTAAGGGACAATAACAACAACTCTAATATCGTTTGTGTTTTAACCTTATCACGCATTAGAACAACCTCACAGACAAGATCATCCTTACTCTTAGATGAGTTTATTTCATCTGAAGTCAATTTTTCAAGTCCTATCATCACCGCTTGCGATAAGGAGGAAACTGCCGCACACACTACATCTTTTCCCTTCTCGGCATATCCTGCATGCCCGTAGACACGGAATCCAAACAATTCCCCTTTATCGTTACGATACATCTTTATGGATATCATACTCTATTTTATCTATCCTGATATCCGTATACCACTGTCGGTGTCCAAGTTTCCTTCTATATTTTTTCCTCCCTTTGAATTTGATTATTACCTTTTTTTCGCCTTTTTTATGAGTTAAGATCGTCCCATAAACTTTCACTCCATCAACGTAAGGAGTCCCCAGTTTGATATCATCTTTGGCATTGAGCAGCAAGATTTTATCAAATACAATCTGCTTTCCTTCAGACGTTTCTGCCTGTTTTTGGGTAGTTATAATATTCCCTTCTTCTACCTTATACTGTTTTCCTGATGTTTCTATAATAGCATACATCTACTTTCCTGAGCACAAAAACCTCAGGCAATCACCATCCTTTCTATCATCACATATATTTATTGTCCTATTTATCCATTTTTATTCCAATTCAACCATATTATACAACTCATCACAAAAGATTGCAAATCTGCAAGGGCT
>QNAT01000158.1 GCA_003641555.1 Thermotoga sp. | reverse complement strand
GTTAAAGGGTCCAGATAAAGACACAGAAGAGGTTCATAAAGATTTCATTAAGAGTGTTGTAGATGAGGTTGAACCAGAGGAGTTGTATAGTGATGAAGAAGAACAAGGAGTTTGAATTTAAACCATTTTCACGCAAACAAAAGCAATTACTCTTCTGGTGGACAGAAGATAGCCCGCATAAAGACAAAGATACCGTAATAGCAGATGGTTCTATAAGATCCGGTAAAACAATTGCAATGATTGCATCCTTTCTTATGTGGTCGCAATACACGTTTTCAGGTGAAGACTTTATTTTAGCGGGAAAAACAATCGGGGCATTAAAGAGAAATGTTATAAAACCTATGCTTCAGATTTTGAATACATGGCAATGGGAATATAAATACAACCGATCCGAGAATTACATCATAATCGGTTCAAATACTTATTACATGTTTGGCGCTAACAATGAAGCATCACAGGATGTTTTACAGGGATTAACAGCAGCGGGAGCATTGGCAGACGAGGTAACACTATTCCCAGAAAATTTTGTAGAACAAATGATAGGACGTTGTTCTGTGGAAGGTTCGAAGATCTTCATGAACTGTAATCCAGGAAGTCCATTTCATTACGTTAAAACCGAATTTATTGATAAAGCCACAGAAAAGCAAGTATACCATTTACACTTCACATTGGATGATAATTTAACGCTTTCAGAACGGATCAAAGAACGTTATAGAAAAATGTTTACCGGACTATTTTACAAACGTTATATCCTGGGTCTGTGGGTACTTGCTGAAGGTGTTATTTACGACATGTTTGATACGGATAAACACGTGATCCAGGAAATTCCTGAGTGTGATGAATACATAGTCTCAATAGACTATGGAACTGGAAATCCAACAGTATTCTTACTTATTGGCATAAAAGACGGAAAATACTACGTGATGGATGAATATTACTATTCTGGTCGCGATAAAGGAAGACAAAAAACCGATTCGGAGTACGCTGATGACTTTAAAGAGTTCGTGAAAGGTAGAAGAATTTCAGCAATTTACGCTGATCCTTCAGCTGCTTCATTTATAACCGAATTAAGAAAGCGTGGCCATTATGTAATTCCAGCTGATAATGCTGTCCTTGATGGTATTAGATATGTTGCTAACTTAATTTCACAAAATCGTTTGTTTGTTCATGAAAAATGCAGGAATACAATAACTGAATTTACAGTTTACAGCTGGGATCCAAAAGCAGCACAAAGGGGAGAAGATAAACCTCTTAAAGAACACGATCACACTATGGATGCCTTGAGATATGGAATTTGCTCGCACTCTTCCAGGAGGGTTGTCCGACTTACGACTGTGAGGTGGTAAATGTGCAAAGGAAAATAGAATTTTGGAAATTGTATGAGAATACTGCATATGATGAGGAGTATAAGAGAATACGAAAGCTTGATTCACAAGTAAAGCAAATATACAACCCAGTTCAAAATGTCATAGACCTCGACATTGCTCTTATAACACGTGGTATGACCGTTACAGGAGAGATAGCCAGTACGATCATTGAAGATAATGACTTTGATTTTTTTAAAGAGGAAATTCTGCTTTACGTTTTACTTGATGGTGTTGCCTGGATTGACGTTGTTAGGCAGGAAAATAAGATTTATCTTTCAGCACTTAGTGTTAATGAAGTAAAAGAGGTTCAGTATGATGTAGCAGGAAACATAACAAGAATTGTCTTTGAATCTGGAGAAGGTGACAATACTTTGCAGAAAATATACACCTTAGATTCGATAACTATAATGCAGGGGAATGAAGAAAAAAACGTTCCTAATGTTCTTGGATTTATTCCAGTTGTCGAAATCTGGGGGTTAAAATCTTCAAATCAACCAATAAGCAGAATAGAAGGATTGATAGACAAACTTGATCTTATAAATGAATACTACGCAGGCATCAGAAGCGTAGGAAAATTACATGAAGATCCGCTCATGTGGGGTAATGCTGTATTTGATACATCGCAGATGGCTGAAAAATTTGCTAATAGAACTAAAGGAGAAGTGAAATACGCGCATGTTCCAGAAGGTGGTAAACTTCAATTTCTTGAAATGCAGGGTAATGTAATGAAGATTATGTGTGAGGAAAGAGATAAGCTCATAAAACAGGTTGAGCATGAATATCCAGAAGTAATGCTTATACAGCTCATAGAAGGAGCTGCAGTTTCAGGGTATGCGATTTCTCTCAAACTTACAGGACTTGAGAGTCTGATTCAAAGATACCGCAACAATTACAAAGCAGGCCTTATCAAGGCTTTCAAATATGCGTTTAATCTGTTAGGTGTTAATGACACAGTTGAAATTCAATTCGATTCGATTATTTCAGATAGCGTAAAAGAATCTCTTGATTCTGTAATTACTGCTTACAGCGCAGGATTACTTGATCTTGAAACTGCTGTGAAAAAGGTAGCAAAAATATTTAATGAAGACTTCAAACAGATCCTGCAAAACCTTAAATCCGAAGACATATACGAGCAACAGTTCCAGCAGGAGGCTGGTGAAGTTGAATGAGGCCAGACATAGAGCTGATAAAACAATTTGAAAAATATTATAACAACAAAATAATGAGTCCCTTTTTAGGAGGCTTGATTGATTTAATAAGGTCAACAGGATTCAAGGACTATGTGATCCCGAAAAACTTCAAACAAAAACTCGATGTTTTAATTCGAAAATGGCTGACAAATTACGAAAAAGGTTTATCGAATATCTTCGATGTTGTAAATGAAAGGGTTTACTATGAATGGTTTGAGGAGCTTAAAAAGCAACTTCCAAAGCAGTTCAGATACAAAAATTCAGAGTATCTAATTGATGAACAAAAGAAACGGATCCTGAAAAAAACTGCTGGTAGGTGGCTTGTTCATGTATCACTTGTAAAAAGAGCTACCTTTGAGATCTGGAAATACTACGAAAAAGATGGCTTGAAACTTTCTGACAGAATCTGGAAAATGGCACAGCAGACAGCAAAAGACATACAAAAACAGGTAATGTTATCACTTCAAACAGGAATGAGCGCAAGAAGGCTAAGAGATCAGATATTCAAGACGGCGCAACAACAACCTGTTGAAATTCCAAAATGGCTGCAAAGGCAACTCAAAGACGCAGATCCCGACACTATAGCCAAAAAGGTAGCACAATACATTAAAAAGAAGCAAAAATACAACGCAATGAGGGTGGCAAGAACAGAAATACAGCGTGCATGGAGAAGAAACTATGTGGAGCAGGCTAAAAAACTTCCGTTTGTGAAAGGTATAAAGTGGAATCTATCTGAAAGTCATCCAGAAGAAGATATTTGTGATGAGCTTGCATCAGCAGATCCGATAGGATTAGGACCCGGAGTGTATCCCCCAGATGCAGTACCACATAACGGTGGCCCGGCACATCCTCAATGCTTATGCTATCCTACATCTGTATTGGCACCGCTGGAGGAAATGATCGGTGATACCGGTGATAATAGGATCAGTAATAATAGAGTCGAGGAAAGAGGAATAGATTCTGTCATCATAGATTCTGTCATCAGAAATCTAAAAACCGTCCCAATAAAAGAGAAGTATACAGCTGCCGAGTTGAAAAAGATTTATCCGTTGATTGATCCGAACAACCCACGTGGTTTACCAAAAACCATCCGTAATGTGAAGCTTTCGAGGGGTGTAGCGGGTAGATATGCACGAACACCGAATTTTTCAATTGATGAGATTAAAATCAATCCACGCACAAAAGATAAGCTTTTGACATTCATTCATGAATCTTTACATAGGCAATATGCTACTCGTGCCAATTCTACTGATTGGAGTGAACTTGAAGAGGGCGTTGTAGACTTCCTTTCAAAACATATATATCTAAAATCTCATCCGAATGCTGCACCTTGGATTTCTGGATATCCAAAAGAGTCTTTAAAACTTATTCTAAAATTAAAAGAACGTGGTAATATAGATGAAGGAGCACAACTCCTGTTTATGAAGAGATATCAAGGAGTCAATTTCGCCCGAGATGATGAACTTAAGTTTCTATGGGAAGGGCTGAAGCTT
Organism: Thermotoga sp.; assembly: GCA_003641555.1. Lineage (GTDB taxonomy): Bacteria > Thermotogota > Thermotogae > B3-G13 > B3-G13 > B3-G13. Next base: position 415 of record QNAT01000158.1, on the reverse strand, counting down.
ACAGACGAGGATATATCATTCCTTTTCCAGTTTGCTCAAGAGCATAAGAAGCAGGTAAAAGAAACAGCAGAGGAGATTTATCGCAGAGCGCTTGCAGAATATTTTGAAATTAATAAACAAAGAGCTGAGAGCTTGGTGAATAAATATTTAGAAACAACCAAAAATCATCTAGATTCTGAGATAGATTTCAAAAAACTTGTTAAGTCTCAAAGAACTGAATCTTATTACTTGCTTCAAGTCTTACAGTATCTCTTGATGCATTAAGGGGGAGAGAGTATGAAAGAAAATATAGCCTCAGAGGATGTTTCGAATGAAAAATTTGAAAAAGTCCTTGACGAGGTTTTCCAAAAAGCTTTTGCCACGAGCGATGATTGGAAAGAAGTTTTGAAAACAATCATAAAAAAATATCCATGGC
>QNAT01000157.1 GCA_003641555.1 Thermotoga sp. | reverse complement strand
GATTGGGTAATAGTGCTTGTGATCCTTGCACTTTTGGTCATAGGGCTGTTTGCCGTTTACAGTGCAGACTACGGAAAATCTTCGAATTTAACGTTTCAAAAGCAGATCGTATGGGTATTCACTTCTGCCATTCTTCTTATTCTCATATCCCTGATAGATTACCCTATACTACGTGACTACAAATGGATCTTTTATGCAACATCTATAGTGTTGCTTACCCTCTCCCTCATTATAGGTACGAAGATCGGGGGAGCTAAGAGGTGGTTGAAGATCGGTGTACTTTCCTTTCAACCTTCAGAGTTTGCCAAATTATTTCTCATAATATTTCTCTCTGCCTTTTTAGAAGAGCGTTCAAGTATGATCAGCACGTATCGTACCTGGATCCTATCCTTCATTACATTTTTAATTCCTGCCATAGAGATAGCGCTGGAACCTGATTTAGGCACCGCCGTGATCTTACTGATGATATGGTTTTTAATGATGTTCGTAGCAGGAGTGAGTTACAAATCGATCATCATTTTCCTCATCATTGTAATACTTTCGATTCCATTGTTTTATAATTTCGTTTTAAGGGATTATCAACGTGCAAGGATAGAGGCTTTTATCAACCCGTATTCAGATATGAGTGGAAAAGGATATCATATAATACAATCGATAAAAACTTTAGGTTCGGGTGGCCTTTGGGGAAGAGGTTATCTCAAAGGGCCGCAAAACCTTAAGAATATTCTACCAGAAGAGGATAATGATTTCATCTTTGCGGTAATAGGAGAAGAATTGGGTTTTGTAGGCAGCATCGGAATTATTCTGTTATACTTCATATTGGTAATCAGATGCTTTCGTGTGATCTTACATGCTACAGATGTGTTTGGAACACTATTGGCTTCAGGAATAACAATTAGTTTAGTACTTCAGGTGTTCGAGAATATTGGTATGGTAGCAGGTATATTGCCGATAACAGGATTAACACTTCCATTTATAAGTGCTGGTGGAAGTTCTTCTACTGCATTTGCGTTGGGTGTTGGATTGGTATTAAGCATTGGAAAAAAAGGAAGCAGATTGGGAACGGTAGAAAAAAGGGCGATAGGTGGAAAATATCTTGAGGATAAGTCCATTAAAAAGTGACATTGGGAAAGTAGTAAAGACTCTACTGAATAAGGATATTCTGAAAACGGTTGAAAGACCGAGCAGATATATAGGGGAAGAATGGAATTCCATAAAAAAGGATAGAAATAAGGTAAAGGTTTTGGTTGCTTTAATATTTCCAGATGTTTATGAAGTAGGAATATCGCATTTAGGATTAAGAATATTGTATCATATCATAAATTCCCTCGACTTTGCCCTTGCAGAGAGGGCATACTCTCCCTGGATAGATATGGAAAGCCAGATGGAAAAATACGATATACCTCTTTTCACAGTAGAAAGCAAATCTCCTGTATCTTCCTTTGATCTCATCGGTTTTTCTCTTCAAAGTGAACTACTTTACACTAACATGGTTAATTGTTTGCGATTATCCGGGATAGAACCCTATACCTCGGATAGAAAAGACACGTTTCCCCTTGTGATAGCAGGGGGCCCGACCACTGCCAATCCTGAACCCATAGCAGATTTCATGGATGCGATCGTGATCGGTGATGGAGAAGAAGTGATAGTCGATATGATAAAAGTCATCAAAGAGGCAAAAGAAAATGAGTTATCGAAAGACTATATATTAAAGAAATGGGCTGAAATCCAGGGGGTTTACATCCCATCCTTTTACCATGTGGAATATCTTGAAACAGATAGGATAAAAGCAGTCATTCCACGGTATTCTTTTTGCCCATCGAAGGTAAAGAAAGCAGTGGTAAGGGATCTAAACGAACAACCTTTTCCAATAAAGCAGATCGTTCCTTATGCTCCTGCCGTTCACGACAGAGCTGTGGTAGAGGTATTTCGCGGGTGCAATAGGGGCTGCAGATTTTGTCAGGCAGGCACATTCTACAGGCCTGTCAGGGAAAGGAATAAGGATTCACTCGTAGAGATGATAAAGGATATCTTGAAGTCTACAGGCTACGAAGAAGTAGGTTTGCTCTCCTTAAATACGTCAGATTATACTTCTTTATCTGATTTGACAAAAGAAATTCTACCATATCTCAGGAAAAAACACATATCTGTATCTATACCATCTTCAAGGATAGATTCATTCGATTTCAACGTGAACGAGTCAATAGATAGCGGGAGAAGAACTGCATTGACACTTGCTCCCGAGGCAGGTACCCAACGTTTAAGAAATATAATAAATAAAGGAATAACCGAAGAAGAGATTAAAATTGCTTTGAGGAAGGCATACGAAATGGGCTGGCAGAGGATAAAACTCTATTTCATGATAGGACTTCCATACGAAGAGGAAAAGGATATCGATGGAATATTATCTTTGTTGGATTGGGCTTCCTCTTTAGGTTTTAGGAAAATAAACGTGAGTATATCCAACTTCATTCCAAAAGCCTGGACACCATTTCAGTTCGTACGTCAAAAAGTAGAAGAAATATATGGGATACAGAAAAGATTAAAGGCTTTTAGTAGAACTAATCGTAGATTACATATATCTTTATCCTCTCCCCAAAGGAGTCTGATAGAGGGGATACTATCCAGAGGAGATAGGAGATTGTCAAGAGTCATCTACACAATGGTCTATAAGAAAAATGAGCGATTCGATGACTGCCCGGATCTATTCTCATTTTCCAGATGGCAAGAAGCAATGAACGAAAATGGTTTATCTTTTACGATGTATACCCGAGAACGTGATGTAAATGAAATCTTACCATGGGATCACATTTCCCTGGGAATAGATAAAGAGTATATTAAAAGAGAGTATAATATATCTAAAACTGGTATTTTAACACCAGATTGCCGTTGGAATCAGTGTTGTGATTGTGGTGTTTGTATGGATCTGAACGTAAGGAATGTACTTTGTAAGATTGGAGAACAGCATGAGGATAGGCATTAGATTTGCAAAGACAGGGTTTGGAGTCTATCTTTCTCATCTGGAAATCATGAGACTCTTTGCAAGGGCTTTAAGAAGGGCTGATATCGAGGTAAAATATTCTCAGGGATTTAACCCCCGTATCAAAATGATCTTCTCTACCCCTTCTCCTGTGGGGCTGGCAAGTGTCGCAGAATATGCGGAATTCGAAGTTTTAGATGAAGAAGATATCGAAGATGTAAAGAATAAGATAAATGCAGTCTTACCCGTTGGTGTTAGAATATTGAATGCAGGATATATCGATAAAGGTATTTCCAATCTAATGGAATGTGCCAGGATAAGTGAGTATTTGTTGATAAGAAAGGTGAATTTTGATGCAGATGAAGCGTTATTGGCTACTATAAAGGGAAAATATGAACGGGATGAGAAGATATCAAATGGAAAGGGATTTTTTGGATTAAGAACATTGATACAGGATTTGAGTGTTGAGAAGAAAGGAGATAAGATATTTCTGCACTATTTTTCCCATGTAAAGGGTAAAAATGCTATAAGATACGATGATGTTATAAGATATTTTTCTGCTGAAAAGGGAATATTAACGATGGCATTCAGATTGAATACCTTCGATATTGGAAAAGATGAAATTAAGATAAATCTAAATGAATATCTGAGGAGATGCTGAAATGGGTAAGAAAACCGTTCTCGTGGTGGATGATTCAAATACGCTCAGGAGGATTTGCACTTTTAATCTTAAGAAAAGCGGTTTTAACGTCTTAGAGGCAGTCGATGGGATAGATGCTATCGATAAAATGCGAGCGAATCAGGTGGATATCGTTATACTCGATATCATGATGCCGAGACTCGATGGATTTGGAGTTCTAAAGGAAATGAAAAGAGATGAACGCCTGAGTTCGATCCCGGTCATTATGTTAACGGCAAAAGGTGGAGAAGATGATGAAAAGTCGGCTGTGAAATTCGGAGCCTCTGAATTCTTAACGAAACCGTTCAGTCCGAAAGAATTGGTATCCAGGGTTAAGGAGTTGACCAATGACTGATTTTATAAAATTGTGTACTTATTTTAAGAAGAGGGCTGCGGCTTTGTTCAATATGAGTGAAGAAGAATTGAATTCACTCGAAGTAGATGAATCTTTCATCGATCGTGTCTTCGAGAAGATAAATGAATTTCAGGGAGCAATCGAGAAAGAATCTATGGAAATGGAATCTCAGCTTCAAGAGTTGAGTGATGCCTATGAAGAGATATCCACGTTGTATAAGGTGAACAGAGTGCTTGCCAGTAATGTCGATTACGAACGATCTTTACCGGAGTTGATGGGTATGGTGTTAAACCTGATACCTTCTCGGATGTCTGTCATAGCATTAAAAACCAGAGGGGATGATTTTAAGATCGTATGGAGATCTGGCTTTGAAAGATATTCCGATGCCCAACTAATAGAAAACATGAAGAAACATGCTCCCAGGACTCTTGAAGAAGGTAAGGTATATGTAGAAGAAATAAAG
>QNAT01000156.1 GCA_003641555.1 Thermotoga sp. | reverse complement strand
TAATAAAGTCGCTTCTTTCACAAGATCACGATAGTAGTGACGGACACCTCCATTTAGATTGAGGAAGTAATATAAGTCTTCCGGTGATAGCTGTACAACCGGTACATGACCTGTGTTACCCCAATACAGATTATATTTCAACATGGCAACCAAAAATTTATAAGCCTCTATTTGCCTCTTAAGTGGAAGGTAAGCTGGTATCACAAAAGAATGCGAATTTTCCCAAACAGCAGGTTTGCCCTTATGGTAGAGGGTCGGGATATTTGTTACATAAAGATCTTTTCCTACGTCATGAGCATAACTATTTACCATCCAGGTACCCTCAAAAATGGAAGCAACTTTGCCATTTATAAGGGCACTGGATTCATCAGGAACTGTCATTGAGAAGTTGGCTAGTTCTTCCTGGCATAGCGTTGTCATGAAGTCAAGGACCTGAAGACCTGCTTGAGTATCAAATGCTGCTTTCCATCCATCATCACTTATAAACTTACCACCATTTTGAAGTAACCATGAATAGAATTCCCAGGGTGTACTTTCACCATTGTCGCTGTACACAAATGGCTGACCGGTCGCTTTTTTGTATTTTCGGGCTTCTTCGAGGAATTCTTGAGGACTATTTGGAATTATTGGATCACCATTTTCATCCAATAAACCTGCCTTTGCGAACTCTGCTTTGTTTATGTGCCACAAAAAGGCATGTACGTCCCAATTTACAGCATAAATATTACCATTGTAAGACACATCTTTTAACAACTCGGGTTGAATGATCTTATCGAGATATATACCTGTTTCCTTTTCTAGTCTTGAAATATTAGCCACAAGGCCAGCTTTTGCATAGGGAAGCAAGTATTCTACATGCATTATATCTATATCTCCAGCTTTATGACTGGAAAGTGCCTGATTCAAAATAGTGTAATATCTCCCCCACTCAACTTGAACGGTTTTAACTGACATTCCAGATTCCTTTTCTGCAGCTCTCACTACGGCATAGAAAGTATCGGCTTCCGTATGAGTCTCCCTTATGGTCTGAGTTGCAGAACCCACACCGAAAAACTGCCACAAAACAAGATCAGAAGACGCAAATGCCACAGAAACAGAAAGTAAAATTCCAATTACCAATACCCATACTAATTTTTTCATCACAAATCTCTCCTTTCTTTTTTCTTCACAAGTTGAAAAAAAACAATTTTTCATTCTGGATCGATGCTACCTATTTATATCACCTCCCTTTATCCAAAGGATTTACCGGTATCATCTATCATATTCCTCTCACAATGAGTTCTACATCCAGCATTACTTTCTTTACCTTCTTACGTCTACCGTTTACTCGAGAGAGCAACAAATTTACACTCTCCATACCCAATTCTTGTTTTTTCAATCTAACGGTAGTTAGCGGAGGATTCATAAGTGAGCTGAATGGAATGTCATCGTAACCGACCAATCCGATATCTTCTGGTATTCTCAACCCTTTTTCTTTTATGGCTTTCATAGTACCGAATGCCATCATATCGTTGTAGGCAAAAAGGGCAGTAAAATCTATACCCCTATCGAACATCTGCTTCGTCCTATTGTACCCATCTTCTACATCTATGTCCCCTACAGTTATGAGACTGTTGTCTACAGGTATCCCATATTCTTTCAATGCCTTTTTATATCCTTCTAATCTACCTCTGGCAGGTGATTTGTAGAGAAAGCCATCTATGAATGCTATTCTCTTGTGCCCTTTTTTGATCAGATATTCTGTTGCTAAAAAACCACCTTTCACTTCATCATTGTAGACTACATCTACATCTACATCTTTAAAATATCTACCAACCACAACGAAAGGGATATTTGCTTCAATAAGATTCTTTATATCATCATCCTTATCCTGTACGGGGGCTATAAGCAGGCCATCAACTCGCTTAGCCAAAAGCAGATTTATCGCTTCTTCCTCTTGTTTGTAATCCCTCTGTGTATTTACAAGGATGATATGATAGTTTTTCTTCTTCGCAGCCGCCTCCATTCCACTCAAAACCTCTGCATAGAATGGGTTTCTGTTGTCTGCTATGACTACACCTATGGTTCTCGTTTTCCTGGTTCTTAAAGCTACTGCGGTGGCATTGCGAACATATCCCAGCTCTTTTGCAGCCTTAAGTACTCGCTTTTTCGTTTCAACATTTACATCCGGTTTGTTGTTTATCGCTCTTGATGCGGTGTTTATAGAAACTCCAGCTCTTTCTGCAACCTTTTTTAACGTTACGTATCCCTTCATATCTCCTCCTGATAACGATACCGATATCGTTACCATAATGCTAACATAAAATTTTATGTATGTCAAGTGCACAAAAATCAGCACAATTAGAAAGAATTCAACGAATCTATGAGAGATACTTCATCTTCTAAGTTGAAGAGGTTTATATTCCAATCATCTTCCTGCTCTAACCCTTTCATTTGCCCATTCTATGAATCTGTAGGGGTATTTATCCTGTGGCTGACTTACCTCATCAAGAACTCTCACATCCTCTGGTTTCAACAGCCATCCAGCTGATCTCAGGTTATCCTCGATTTGAGCTGTAGTTCTAGCGCCAAGGATGGGAATTGCTCCTTTTGCAATCAGCCAATTCAAAGCCACTTGTGGAATGGTTTTTCCATATTTCTTTGCAATTTCTTTGATCTTTTCAAGTATCTTGAAATTCTTTTCAGTTGCTCTACGTTTCCATGATTCTTCTGCGTTTTCTCCGATCTTAGATATCCTGCCTTCCTCAGGGAATTCTCCAGGTTTATATTTACCAGACAGGAATCCCCCACCCAAAGGTCCCCAAGCCATTACACTCAAACCTTCGGCCTCACAAACAGGAATAACCTCCATCTCTATATCTCTAACTACAAGGCTGTATTGCATCTGTACCGATACTATCTTTTCGAAGTTATAGACCTCAGATACCCTTAATGACTTTTCGATCTGCCATCCTGCAAAATTAGATACACCAATATATCTAACGTATCCCCTTTTTACGAGATAATCTAACGTTTCCATCGTCTCTTCGATCGGAGTAGATCGATCCCAACAATGTATCTGATAGAGATCGATGTAGTCTGTTTGAAGTCGTCTCAAACTATCTTCAACGGATTTTAGAATATGTTTTCTCGTCGCACCATAATCATTTATCCTTTCTCCCATCCTGAAGAAAACTTTCGTCGCGAGCACGATATCATCTCTTATTCCCTTTAATGCCCTTCCCAATATCTCTTCTGATTTACCGTTGGAATAAACGTTCGCTGTGTCTATAAAGTTTCCTCCTGCATCAAGATATTCCTGCAGGATCTCTACAGAATCTTTCTCTTCTGCCTCACGGCCAAATGTCATCGTTCCTAACGCAACTTCAGATACCTTTAAACCAGTGTTACCTAAATTCACATATCTCATTTAATCATCCCTCCATTAAAAGGCATTTTCATAAATTTTTTCAAAATCCTCTATGGTAAGGTTACCAGGTGTCTTCTCAACAAGACTTCCCATAGTTCTCATCGCATCTTCTGCTAAGTGCTTTAAGTCAGAATGTTCTATTCCAAGCTCTTCTAATGATACCTCTAAATCTACGCTTCTTTGAAGTTTTCTCAATAATTCTATTGCCATTTTCGAAAGTTCTTCATTGTTCACGATTGATTCTGGCGCTCCCATAGCAAGAGCAACTTTTGCAAGCCTTTCTTTAACATGGGGTCGAATGTATTCGATAAACAATGGACCTATAGCACACAAGCCTACTCCATGTGTTATGTTGTAATAGCCACTCAATGGATGTTCAAGCGAATGGTTGGCAATACAACCTGAGAGTGTCTCACATATCCCTGCAGCTGTACTTGCCCAGGCAAGGGCTGTCCTGGCTTCCAAGTTCTTTCCATCTTTATATGCTACCGGAAGATAATAATTGATCAGCGAAATGGCTTCTAATGCCAGGAGATCAGATGTTGGTTGATGCTCGATGTTCAAATACGATTCGATGGAATGGTAGAAGGCATCCATCCCCGTTGAAGCAGTTTGCATTGGTGGCAAAGTTAACATGAGTTCTGGATCAACTATAGAGACGGTTGGAAAGATCAAATCGAATCCTACACCCGGTTTCTCATGCGTTTCCGGATTCGTTATGACAGCAAATGGATCGGCTTCGGTACCAGTACCATGTGTGGTTGGGATCGCAACTATGGGTAATGCTTCTTTTGGTACCTTTCCACCATCAACGTTCATATAATCCCAGCATTTTCCCCCAGATTTTGCAACTGCAGCAATCATCTTCGAAGAATCGATAGAGCTTCCTCCACCAAGGCCTATCACGAAATCACAGTTCTCTCTTTTAACAACTTCAACTCCTTTATCTACAGTTGTTGAGACAGGATTTGGAAGTACTTTATCAAATACTACACTTTGTATCCTAACTTCATCCAGCAGTTTTACAGTACGATCGAGCAAACCTGTTGTCCTTGCACTGTGCCTGCCTGTTACGATCAACGCCTTCTTGCC
>QNAT01000155.1 GCA_003641555.1 Thermotoga sp. | reverse complement strand
CATAATAGTCGATTCCACAGATCCGTATGCAGGTGCTGCAAGTCCGTTGTTTCAAAGAAAATTCTACCAGTCTTGCTATCGAGCTTTGAAAGAGGATGGGATAATGGTGGCACAAACGGAAAGTCCTTATTTCGACACCTATTGGGTGAAGAGTATATACAAAGAGATGAAATACGCATTCCCTCAAAGAAAGATGTATTTAGGATATATGCCTTCATATCCAGGGACATTGTGGAGTTACGCCTTTGCTTCGAAGAATTATGATCCCCTTAGTGATCTTCATGAAGAGCGCATCGACTCCAGGAAATACAGTTTGAAATACTACAATGCCAACGTTCATCGTGCAGCCTTTGCATTACCAAATTTCATAAAGGAGCTGATATGAAATTCTTATCTTCCAAAGAACTATCCGAAATAGGTACAAAACCTCATATCTCACTCTTCGGTGCTCCTTATGATGGGACATCTTGCTATAGACCTGGTTCAAGGTTTGCTCCCGATTCAATAAGAGCGTCTTCCACAAGTTTAGAATCTTACAGTCCTTATCAAGATAAGTCACTTGAATCTCTATGTTTTGTGGATGAGGGTAACTTAGAACTTCCATTTGGGAACAAGGATAGGGCTCTCGATACAATTGAAAAATATGTTTTATCTTTGCTTAGAAACAAGAGCATTCCATTTATGATCGGTGGAGAACATCTCGTTACCTATTCGGCAGTAAAGGCAGTACACAGCATTTATAACGAACTCCACATCCTTCATCTGGATGCTCATACAGATCTTCGTGATGAATTTCTGGGAGAAAGACTTTCTCATGCCACTGTTATTAGACGTGTATGCGAAATAGTCGGTGATAAAAACGTTCACCAATTTGGGATAAGGTCTGGCACAAGGGAAGAGATTACATATGCTCGTGAAAAGCTGGGAGATTTCCATCGTTTTTCCTTACCCAATTCGGAAAAAATTGTAAAAAAACTGGGAAATAAAAATGTTTATCTCACCCTCGATGTGGATATTCTTGACCCTTCTTGCTTGCCTGGTACGGGTACGCCAGAACCAGGTGGTATAACCTTCGATCGATTGTTATCCTTTCTCGTTGGGTTAAAAGGTATAAACTTTGTGGGAATAGATGTGGTAGAGTTATCACCGCATTATGATCCTTCCGGGGTTTCCAGTATCGTTGTAGCCAAGATCGTCAGAGAACTGCTGATATTGGCGAAGAAAATAGGGGTCAGGTCTTGAAATGCAAGTTTCACTCATCAAACAATAAGTGTGAATAAGCCAATTGTATCTTTTTAAATATCTATTCCCTCTTGAGGTTACATGGTTAAAGTACACCTTCAAACTCTATTTTCAGTGATCTACTCATAAGGGGATTCGAGATTCAAGACCTGACCCCTATCAGCTCGTTACAAAAATCCTGGTTTCATGTGGTTTTGCCACAAATTCTGATATGGAAGATAGTCGTTTCCAATTACCATCTATTGAAAACTCATCGTAATCCCCGGGCTCCACCTCGAATTTAATAGTTTTATCTGAAAGGTTAGCGAAGCCGAAGAATTGTCTATTATTCAATTTCCCCTTAAACGTATAAACATCCCTTTTCTTTCTGGAAACTTCTTCGATGACAGGCTTTTTTATTTCAGCGATGTATTTCATCGTCTTTACTTCCTGATCCCCAAGAGTTTTCAAATTATCGCTGAACAATATGAAATCTCCAAAGAATGTATTTATTGTAGCCAGCGTCTTGCGTTCTGTCGCTGTTAGTTTTGTTTCATTCTTTCTCAACATTATTACATCCGGGTCGTTCAGGAAGGCTGTACCACCCATGAACCATCTGGCTATAACGTTTCTGAGGGAGCTATGAGTAGAAGGTGCAGATTGTATATTCAAAAGTTTAGTGATAATTCCGCTACTCTTCCATTGAGGTGCAACATCCTCACCAACTCTACAGGCATCGAATATTCCTATACCGGGGATCAAGGGGGCTCCACACCCAAGAATTAACCTGTCTCCTGCAATTTTTCTGATCATCTCTAAGATTTCTCTATAAGCCTTTGCCCTGGAATAACCGCTGTTCGACCATCTGCCTTTTAGAGCACCAGCATAGATAAAATCTATCTTTACCATATCATATCCCCATTCATCGAATATGGTCGAAAAAACTTTCTTTAAATATCCTCTTACTTCCTCGTGGGTTAAATCGAGAGCGTAGAACGGACCGCTCCATAGAGGATTATATCCTGCCCTTACCATTTTTTTCTTCTTTCCTTCTCGTAGAAGCCAGGTGGGATGTTCGGATATGATCCTGGAGTTCTTTTCGACAACGAATGGTGCAATCCATATACCACTCTTATATCCCCTGCTCTTTATCTCATCCGCTAAGAACTTCATTCCATGAGGGAATCGTTCGTTAATTTCGAGCCAATCTCCAACTGCCCTTTCATAACCATCATCGATCTGAACGTAATCCAGGGGTAATCCCCTCTTCTCGATCTCGTCAAGGTTCTCCAATATATCATCTTCCGATACGTTTCGATAATAATAGTACCAACTCGTCCAACCCACTATCCTATGTTCTTCGTCATCCTTCTGAAAAGGTGTCTTCATCCTGGATACGTATCTCGAAAATAATTCTCTCAGATTTTCACCATATCCTATGAAGATCTTTGCCAGTGTATCATTTATCTCTATGGGCATACTCGAGAGATCGCGTTCTACCGTTAATTCGCTACCTTTAAGGTATATCCTCGTCAATCCATTGCGCTCTTCCAGAGAACCTATCAAAAGATAACTCCCTGCAGATTTAAGATATGAAAATGAATGACTGTGTAGTTCTCCCTTTTTATAAACCACATAAGGGTCATCTGAAATAACTCGAATAGTTGAAGATCTTGCTGGTTTATCACGATAATTGCGATCCAGAATATCTGAGAAAGACCATGATTGATACCCATTTTTGAAGAAACGAAATGTCTCGGGACTCTTGATATCGCATATAAAGGGAAGGCAGGAAAATACCCCCAGAGGTTCTCTTAACCTCGATTTCAATTCAAAGACGCCATCTTTTATATCTGCATCCCTTATAATACCTTCCTGTACCTTTTTATTCTTACCCCTTACAAAATATCTTATATTCGATATTTCGAACTCACCCATTTTCATCAAATATCACCTACCACTCCTATTTTATTATATGTTTTACGAGTTTTGGAGGTATTGTTCTTTTCTTTCTGATCTTAAAGGCATTAAACAACAACTCCTTTACCTCTGATAACTTATCATTATCGTTGTAGTAGATCCGAGCCGTCCTTTCTCCTTTTTTCACTTCATCCCCTATGGATTTGAAGAGTTCAAGACCCACAGATAGATCTATCTTATCTTCTTTCTTCTCTCTACCAGCTCCTATCATCATGGACGCCCTTCCCACAGACTCGGTATCGATACCCTCTACCCATCCATCTTCTTCTGCTACCACATCTTCTGTATATCTCGCAAATGGGAGTACTTCTTCCGGCTTATCTACCACATCACTTTTACCTCCCTGTACTTCCACCATGGCTTTGAATTTTTCGAGTGCTTTACCAGTTGTAATGCTATCTTCAAGCATCTGCTTTCCTTCATCTATTTCTTTAACTATGCCACCGATCTGAAGCATAGTGGCTCCGAGTTCCACAGATAAGGTGAGTAATCTTCCCTTCCGTTCACCACGCAGAGTTTGTATTGCTTCCAGGGTCTCTAACGAATTGCCCACACGCATACCAAGAGGTTGATTCATATCAGTTACCAGGGCAATGGTTTCTCTACCGTATCTTTTCCCAATATCTACCATTGCTTCTGCGAGTATCACTGCATCTACTTCCTCTTTCATAAATGCTCCATTACCCGTTTTGACATCCAATACTATACCCTCTGCGCCGGATGCGATCTTCTTGCTCATTATGCTCGATGCTATCAGCGATACTTCATCTATAGTTGCTGTAACGTCTCGTAGGGCATATAGTTTTTTATCTGCAGGAGCCAGATTACCTGTCTGTCCTACTATAACGATCCCACTCTCATTTACAGCCTTCAATACCTCTTCTTTGGAAAGAGCAGTTCTAAAACCCGGGATGGATTCTAACTTATCAATAGTTCCTCCAGTATGTCCTAAACCTCTTCCAGACATCTTCACAACGTTCATTCCACAGGCTGCTACCATGGGACAAACCACGAGAGAAGTTGTATCAGCTACTCCTCCACTCGAATGTTTATCCACCCTTTTCCCTTGAAAATCTTCCATGGTAACGATATTCCCGGATTCTGCCATGCATTTGGTCAATTGAAACCTTTCTTCCGGTGTCATATGTCTGAAGAATATTGTCATCAGCAGGGCTGCCATTTGATAATCCGGTACCTTACCATCGACATAACCTTGCACCATGAACCTTATTTCCTCTTCCGAAAGTTCGAAACCATCACGTTTCTTCTTTATGACATCGTATGGTCGCATATTATCACCTCTAATTACTGATTATACCGCAGAAAGATATT
>QNAT01000154.1 GCA_003641555.1 Thermotoga sp. | reverse complement strand
GTACAAAATTTGCTAAAATTCCGCGTAAAAAATATTAAAAATGGGTGGACTCGCTTCGCTCAGACAGTATCATTTTCTTAACACATTTTTCCTCGAATTCCTTAACGCAAATTTCGTAATGCCAACTTAAAGTCAAAACCTCAATTGTTAATGACCATGGCGGATCAATTTCATTTTACACTATACACTTGTTCCTCCAAAAATAACGATATAGCACTTTTCCACGGGTTTAAATTTCTATTCATGCTCCTCCATAATATCTTTCAATCCTTCAAAAGCGATGGCAAATCTATCGTATGCCAGAGATAGAGAAAAAGGTACAGAGTGCCAGTTGGCCAACTCAGTTATATACGACATTGCTTTTGTTTGCTTATCTGATAACGCGAGTTCATCATTTGCGATCATGGATAATGTTTTCTCTACCGTACGTCTACATAAAAATGATAATGTTTTCATTGCTTTTTCTCTTTCACGTCTTGTCTTCTTCAACAAACTTTCCATTATCCTCAAATTCGATAAAAGGTTCCCATCTTGCAAATGAGCGAGCAATATCTTACATAATTGATGTCTTATTATACATCCTTTCCAATCGCTTTCAGAAATGAATTTTACAAATTCATCTGCAACCTCCTCCACATCTTTATTCGTTTCCATCTTTGCATTTTCATACACAGCTTTCATACTTTCGATATCTTCAATAGCTTCGAATATCTGCATATCGTATTTCGCAATTTCACTGAATAATGAGATCAATTCAGGATCATGCAGTTCGGAAGCGATCCTTTGTATGGCATTGTGATCAGGTCTGTTGAGAGTAATATTCATCGCCCGAGAACGAATGGTAGGTAAAACCGCGTTGATGTTAGAAGTGGTCATGATGATAACATTGAACTTCTCCGGTTCTTCTGTTATTTTCAAGAAGGAATTTGCCCCTTCTCGCGTGATCCGTTCGGCGCCAAAGATAACAGCATACTTACGTTTCCACTGTACTGGATAGGATTTCAAAAATATCCTGATATTTCGTATATCATTTATGAGTATCTTACCTTTGCTCGAAGACACGCTCATTATATCGACAGCATTCTCTACCAATTCAGATCTTGTAGATTCCAACTCTCCTATCATTTCAAAAACAAGTCTTCGTGACAACCACAAATCATCCATTATGAATAGAAAGGTTTTTCCTTCTTTTCGTATGGAATCTTCTATCACTCTGGATTGATGGGGATAGAAAGTTAACAGTTTCATCTGTAAAGATCCAGAAGCAAACCCTTTATTTCATCCACCTTTGCTGCGTATACAAGGGTATCACGTTCACCTTTCATCATACGTTCAGCAAGATCTTTCAATTGAGAATTGACTTCATCCACTATGACGCAAAGATCCACACGAGTCTTTCCTTTCGTTTTCTTCAACTCTTCTCGCACCTTGAATTCTTTTTCTACGATATAGGTTATAAAACGTTTTACTCGCTTTTCATACTCCTTCAAATGTTTATAAGTAGGTGAACGTGCGAATTCGTTACCTCCTTCGATGACTTCTCGTAAGAGCACATCCGCTCTCTCATCTATTTTCTCTAATATTAAGTCTTTTAACAAAGGAGAAGAAATCTCTTCTGTCTTGCCTGCACTTTTTCCCTGTTTCCGAAGTTTGGATTTCTTACTCTTTATCTTACGAGCCTCTTCATTTTTTCTGGACATGGGTTCTATTCTCATAACTCTATTTTAATCCTTAATATCCATGATTTGCAAATTTGCATAAGAAGAATCATCTCTCAGCATTTGATGTTGAGTTATTGTAAAAGCAGTCTAATGTTTAGACACAATCCTTTCATATTCAAATACTCTTCACTTTCTATTATTCTTTACAATGGATTTGTTTCTTTTAAAAAACCCTCTATAGAGGAAGAAAAACATGGAAGTTCCAACTATTGCATAGAGAAGGAACAATATGACTATGTTTATATTTCTGAAAAGGACCGCTATTACATTTAAAATGATCGATACGATGTAGATCAGATCCACACTCTGTCTCTCCGTGAAACCCAGGTCTAAGAGTCTGTGATGGATATGTGCCGTATCCGCACGAAATATATTTTTACCTTCGATAGTCCTTCTAACAACAGCGAATACCGTATCCAATATGGGAATTCCCAGGATCAAGATAGGTACCATCAGAGATACTACTGTAGCAGTCTTGAATGTCCCGAGTACCGTTATGATCCCTAAGGTAAATCCTAAGAACAAACTCCCTGCATCTCCCAGGAATATAGATGCTGGTGGGAAATTATATCTCAAAAAGCCAATATTACTTCCTATCAATATCGTGATGTACAGTAAAAGCGTTTCACTCCTTTTCATGATGATTCCGAGAAGCGAAAAAGCGATGAGGGAGATGATCGAGAGTCCACTTGCCAATCCATCAAGGCCATCTACGAGATTCAAGGCATTGGTTATGGCAACGACCCAGAGTAATGTTATTAAGAAAGCGAAAGGTTCATTTATATATATGTATTTACCAGTGTTGAATGGATTGCTTACGAAAGTGATCTCTATGTTTCCAATATATATAGTCATTGCGATGATGCCTATCTGGAATAAAAGTTTTATCCATGGCTTTATGTCATACAGGTCATCCACAAATCCAAGTAAGACCATTAATCCACTACCCAACAGGAAAGCATTTCTTTGAGATGATGGTGGGATAAGAAAGAAAATCAAAAAAGTAAAGGGTAAATACAATGCCCATCCTCCCAGTAAAGGAACCTCACCCTTTGCAGGTTTACCGCGCAGGGATCTATCTGTTATACTAAAATGCTTTCCAAGTTTTCGAAATAATGGCGTTAAAAAGAAACAAAATGCCCACGAAGACACGAAGACTATGATGATCTTCCATATCTCATATTTCATTGCTTCTCACACCTTTAAAGGTATTTGCACTCATTGTATTTCTTCGCTGTTCGCCAAATATATTCCTTATATTATATTGAGTTTCTCGAATTGGATAAACTTTCTAAACTCATTAAATTCTATTATTCACCGAATTTGTAGTTGGGAGCCTCTCTCGTTATCCTCACATCATGAGGATGACTTTCTTTTACACCAGCGGGGGTAACCTCTACGAATTTAGCTTTACCTCGCAATTCCTTTAGATCCCTTGCACCACAGTACCCCATGCCTGCCTTGAGTCCACCAACGAGCTGTGCTAATACATCTTTTAGAGGACCCCGATATGGTACCATTCCTTCGATTCCTTCTGGTACTAATTTTTCGATAGGTATTTCATCCTGAAAATACCTATCTCTACTCCCTTCTTTCATCGCTCCTAAAGAACCCATACCTCTATAAGATTTAAAACTCCTACCATTGTAAATTATCGTTTCTCCAGGAGCTTCTTCAGTCCCAGCGAATATGCTTCCTATCATCACAGATTCTGCTCCCGCAGCTAATGCCTTCACCACATCCCCAGAATATCTAATTCCCCCATCCGCTATCACAGGGATACCGTATTTTCTTGCGATACCGGCAGTGCTGAGTATAGCACTCAACTGAGGCACTCCTATGCCTGCTACCACTCTTGTGGTACATATAGAACCAGGTCCTATTCCCACTTTAATTGCATCTGCCCCTGCTTTTATCAATGCCTCACATCCTTCGGCAGTTGCTACGTTTCCAGCTATTATATTGAGATCTGGATGCATCTTTCTCAATTCGACAAGGTTATCTATTACCTTCTTTGTATGTCCATGAGCGGTATCTATGGCAATAACATCTACATCCGCATTTACCAATGCCTCAACCCTCTCAAAAGCGTCATTGCCAACACCAACCGCAGCGCCCACCATCAATCTGCCTCTGTTATCCCTTGAAGCGTTTGGATGTTCCTTTATGGAAATTATGTCCTTCACCGTTATCAAACCTTTGATCTTGCCCTTATCATCCACGATCGGCAATTTTTCTATTCTGTTCTTATGCAATATCTCTTTTGCCTTATCGAGGGTTATTCCTTCTTTTGCGGTTATCAAATGCTCCTTAGGTGTCATGAGTTTAGTAACAGGGGTAGAAAGAACCTTCTCAAATCTTATATCCCTGTTCGTTATTATTCCAATGAGAAAATCATCTTTATCCACAATTGGTATACCAGATATCCTGTATCTTTTCATTATAGCAAGGGCATCCTTGAGGAGAGTATCCGGGGATATCGTCACTGGATTAGATATGATGCCGTTTTCTGTTCTTTTTACCCTATCTACTTCCATTGCCTGTCTTTCGATGGACATATTTTTGTGTATAAAACCAATTCCCCCTTCACGTGCCATTGCCTTTGCCATATCTGCTTCCGTTACTGTATCCATAGCAGCACTGATAAAGGGAAGGTTTACGTTAATATTTCGCGTGATGCGTGTTTTCACATCCACCTGGTTTGGTAAGATATTGCTGTAGTTCGGAATCAGCAAAACATCATCAAAAGTCAGTGCTTTATCCATTCTTTACCTCCTTAAACTCATTTGCATTGATCGTGACTGAACAATAACCTTACTCATT
>QNAT01000153.1 GCA_003641555.1 Thermotoga sp. | reverse complement strand
CAGCACGTCTAATAAGAACGTTGGTATCGGTAATATCATTATTAAGACGATCATTAAGATCAAAAGTGCAACGACTACATCAATATATTTAAACACATTTTACCCTCCCATCTGCTCAGATATATTCTCGTTCCTTATCATTTAGCCACAAATCATCATTAATTTTAACAAACAATGTTAAACAGCCAAAAACCCGATGATGAGTGATTTGAGGCACTCATCAAACCCATCAGGGTAATTGCTACATCTCAGGCAGGAACTCTTTTGCTTTTATCTATGGTGTAAACATAAGCCAGGACCTCGGCAACGGCTTGATAAAATTCCAGAGGAATCTCTTCCCCAACTTCCACTGCACTATACAGGGCATGAGCAAGCGGCTTGTTTTCAACAATTGGTACATCATATTTTCTAGCGATGGCTTTTATTCTTGAAGCCAATTCTCCTGCTCCTTTCGCAAATACTATAGGAGCATTCATCTTCTCTGGTTTATATCCCAGGGCTACTGCGATATGAAGGGGGTTCGTTATCACAACTTCCGCTTCTGGTACACGTTGCATCATGCGTTGACGCGCAATTCGTGCCATTATCTCCTTTTGCCTGGATTTTATCTGAGGATTTCCTTCGATATCTTTATATTCTTCTTTAACTTCTTGTTTTGTCATCTTTATGGACCTTTCGTATTCCCAATGTTGATAGAAGTAATCGAATAAAGCAATGGCAAGCATAGCAAGGCCCGTTTTGAACCCTATTTCAAACAGAATTTTAGCGAACGACACCAAACCAGCACTCAACCCCATGTTCATCGCAGAGATCATTTCCTTTATATGTGACTTCATAACCGTATATGCTATAAAACCAACGAAGGTTACTTTTAAGAGTGATTTGATCAATTCTATAATGGATCTTATGGAAAAGAGTCTTTGAAACCCCTTTATCGGATTTATTCTGTTGAGATCGAATCGTAATGCCCTGGGAGCAATAAGAAACCTTGTCTGTAGCAAGCCAACTATAACAGTGATTCCTATTATAGTAAGGCCGAGAGGAAAAGTGACCTTGAAAATGTATGTGGTAGCAAGTTGAGCGTAATGTACTACAGTTCCCTGAGATAAATCGTCTTTCAGAGGAACTGAGACGAAATATCTTATCAAATCTTCCACACTCTTTAAGATCGTTGGGGCATAGAAATACATCAGGAGAATAGCCCCAAAAAAAGCAGAAGCACTTGTTAACTCTCGAGAATAAGAGGTTTGGCCTTCTTCTCTTGCCTTTCTCCTTCTTCTCGGAGTTGCCTTTTCCGTCTTTGATGGATCGGCAAACAGTTGAATATCTATGGAGAAAGCCACACACTTCTCCATATTATCCCCTCATTTCCTCAAAAAGGCATTCTTAAACACCTCATCCACATCTTTAACAAGAACGAAAGACATATCTTTTTCAATTTCGTCGGGTATCTCGGATAGTTGAGGTTCATTATCCCTGGGTAGTATAATGGTTTTTATACCAACTCTGTGAGCAGCCATTACCTTTTCTTTAACACCGCCTATTGGAAGAACACGTCCATTAAGTGTGATCTCCCCGGTCATGGCTACATCATTCCTTACCTTCTTTTTCGAGAGAGCAGACATTATAGAAGTTGCCATAGAGATACCTGCAGAAGGACCATCTTTAGGGATTGCCCCCTCGGGAACATGGAGATGAATATCGTTCTTGCGGATGAAAAGCGGTTCACAGCCGAATTTCTTAGCCTTTGTACGCACAACAGTTAAGGCTATTCGTGCAGATTCTTTCATAATATCCCCTAAGTTTCCTGTCAAAACCACTTCTCCTTTGCCCGGGATCAAAGTGCTTTCTATCTGTAATACTTCTCCCCCTGCCTCTGTCCATGCCAACCCCATGGCAACCCCGACCATAGGTTCTGGTAAACGTTCTCGCTCTGAGAACAGAGGGACTCCAAGAAATTTCTTCACATTTCTCGAATTTATCCTTATCTTCTTTATACCTTTTTCTAATATCTCACGTGCTACCTTTCTAAACATGGCAGCAAGAGTTCTCTCGAGATTTCTCAAGCCTGCCTCTCTTGTATATTCCCTTATTATCACCTTTATTGCTGAATCCGTAACAGATATATCAAATGTATCGAGTCCATGATGCTTGAGCAGCTTAGGTATCAAGAACCCCTTTGCTATTTTGATCTTTTCATAGGTGGTATATCCTGGTATCCTTATCACTTCCATTCTATCTCTCAATGCAGGTGGTATTGTATAGAGAACATTTGCCGTAGTGATGAACAGAATTCTGGATAGATCGAATGGTATCCCGAGATAATTATCAACGAAATCAGAGTTTTGTTCCGGGTCCAGAACTTCTAACAGAGCAGAAGCAGGATCTCCCTGAAAAGATTGTCCCATCTTATCTACCTCATCTAAAAGAATAACACAATTATTGCTATTAGCCCTATGAATGAGCTGGATTATTCTACCAGGCATTGCACCAACATATGTGCGCCTGTGGCCTCTTATCTCTGCTTCATCTCTCAAACCGCCAAGGGACATTCTAACGAATTTTCTATTCATTGCTCTTGCCAATGATCTTCCCAGAGATGTTTTCCCCACACCTGGAGGTCCTACAAGACATATTATCGGAGACTTAAGACCAGGGTTCAACTTCCTGACAGCTATGTATTCTAATATCCTTTCTTTCACCTGTTTTAATCCATAATGATCTTTATCCAATATCTTTTTTGCTACACTTATGTCCAATCTATCTTTTGTAGAATCATTCCAGGGTAAGTTTAAGATCCAATCAAGATAATTCATTATTACAGTACCTTCAGCAGAAAAGTTGGGGATCTCCCGCAATTTTTTAATCTCATGTTCAGCCTTTTCTTCCACATATTTAGGATAATTCCCATTCCTAAGTTTTTCCTTGAATTCCATTATCATGGGATCCGATTCTTCTGTACCCAACTCCTCGTGTATTGCCTTCAATTTTTCCTTCAGATAGTATTCCCTTTGATTTTTCTCCAGATGCTTTTTCACTCGTTTCTTTATACCATCTTCCACCTTGAGTATGTCAATTTCTTCAAATAGTATCGTTAATATCATATTTAACCTCTTTATTGGGTCTACGGCTTTTAGAAGCGCTTCTTTTTTCTCAAGAGATATTTGCAGGAGTGAACATACCAGATCCGCAAATTTATCTGGATCAGATGTATCCTCTAAGGCTGAGAGTGCTTCCATAGGAATGTTCTTACTCAATTCTGCATAGTTTCTGATGGCTTCTTGTACATTCTTCACATAGGCCTTGATTTTTTTATCACCTGTACTGTACCTTGGTTTTAACGTCGTTATCTTGAACAGAAACAGGGCATCGGATTCCACCACCTCATCTATTTTTGCCCTTTTCAAGCCTTGAACCAGTACTTTGAAATTTCCATCAGGTAGTTTCAACAATTGAAGGATCTCGGCAACGGTACCCACATCGTACAGATCCTCTGGAGTTGGATCTTCAATCGTTGTATCTTTCTGTGTAACGAGTAATACAAATCTGTTACGTTTTTCAAGAGCATACTCCAGAGAAGCAAGCGATCTCTCCCTACCCACGAAAAAGGATATCACCGTGTGAGGAAATATTACCAGATTGCTTCTCAAAGGTATAGCGGAAAGCACCTGGGGGATAGATATTTCTTTTCTTTCTCCCAACTTAGCGTATTCTTCTAATTTTTCAAATTTAGATGCCAATATTCATCACCTCAATAATCATATAAATCAGTATTTTGGCTTTAATCCTGCCTGTTTGCAGATCTCATTTGCTGTTATTCTATCCAATATCTGATGTCTTTTAACTGGAATAGTTTTTATGGTATTAGTATAAATAGAATGCTTCTTTCCCTCTCGCAATAAGTAAAAACCATTCTCTCTAAGATATTTTATAAGTTCTCGGCGTTTAACCGACATATCAAATTTTTACAGGTAATTGTTCGAGCAAACTTCCTCCGGTTGGTATTTCTTTCCCTTGCTGACGATAAGCCAATATCATCTCTTCCAATGCATCTCTAAGCATTTCTCGACATTCTTCTATTGTTTCACCTTCTGTTACCACTTCTGGCCATTCGATCAATTGTCCCATATACCCTGAATCGATCTTTACATATCTGGCAGTATAATTACTTAACATCACTTTTCACCTTCCTCATATTCCATCGCCTCTTTAGATTCCAATATTCATCACCTCAACGCACTTTCGAATCTTTTCATCAGTTCACCATAATATTTCCCTTTCCATTCGAATTCGAATATTCTTTTTTCCCCATTTATAACCTCTATATTTACTTGTAAATACTGTGCTGGATAAGATGCCTTTATCCTATCTGCCCATTCTACAAGTGTTACACCATCATCGTAGATAGACTCATAGTATCCTATCTCCTCTAAGTCTACCACATCTTTCAATCTGTAAAGATCGAAATGATATATTGGAAACGGCCCCCTGTACTCTCTCATTAACACGTATGTTGGGCTCTTTACAACATCTTCTTTAACTACACCAAT
>QNAT01000152.1 GCA_003641555.1 Thermotoga sp. | reverse complement strand
TTATTTATGTGATTCAATTTTAACCCCTTCTGAATATGGAGGCCTTGATACTTGGACAAGCGGGGAACATGTAAAAACAAAAGAGTTAAAAACAAGTGCAGCCAATTTCAAGATACCATTAGAGATTGCTCAAGATAGAGAGAAAATAGCGAAGTATGCTGAGTTATTGGAGTCGTGTGTCAGAAATTCATATCGTCCTGATGAGTTCTTAGAGAGATGTAAAAATGAAGGACTCTCCATCACCGCAAAAGATCTGCACATTGGATTATATGAAGAGTTAACTAAACTTGATAAAGCAAATAAGAACGGTGTTTGGGCGCGTATTATCAAAAATGCATTTGCTCCTCTCTTCATTGAGAAGGTTGATTATATTGTAGGTAACCCACCGTGGGTAAATTGGGGAAGTCTGCCGACTGACTATCGAAACTCAATGAAACCGTTGTGGCAAGAATATGATTTGTTTCGTTATGGTGGGATGAAAGCAAGACTTGGTTCCTCACGGGATGATATCTCAGTTCTAATGACTTACGTTGCGCATGATGCCTACTTAAAGCAAGGCGGTCACCTTGGCTTTGTTATCACTCAGACGGTATTTAAAACGAAAGGTGGCGGTGAAGGATTCAGAAGTTTTACCTACCAAAAGAATCACAAAAATGTTTATTTGTATGTTTTATCAGTTCATGACATGAGCAACTTGCAACCATTTAAGGATGCAACAAACCGCACAGCAGTTTTCGTCTGCGAGAAAACAACAAAAGCTTTTAGCTATCCCATTCCCTACACTCGTTGGCAGAAGGTGGAAAGAGGGGTGATTGAACAAGATATAACACTAGAAGAAGTGAAGAAGAGAACACGGCAAAGCGTGTTTTATGCAATTCCTGTAGATAATAACAATCTTGCATCACCTTGGCTCACTGCACCGAAGAAGGCTTTGGTTGGAATACAGAAGGTCATAGGTAAGAGTGATTACGTGGCTCATGCTGGCGTTTATACAGGTGGGTTAAACGGTTGCTACTGGATTCGTATCTTGAAACGTTTACCAAATGGTGACCTATTTATTGACAACCTTCACGATGTGGGTAAAAAAAAGGTTGATTATATCCAAGAAACTATTGAATCAGACCTTGTCTATCCTCTTATCCGTGGGCGTGATTTGCAACGATGGAAGGCAGAACCCTCAGCTTATTTAATCCTCGCAAACAGAACTGATAAGCTTGCAGGAATTCCCGAAGCTGAAATGAGACGCACTTATCCCAAGACCTATGCTTATCTCAAGCGATTTGAGAAGCAGCTACGGCAGAGGGCGAGTAGCTCAGTTCGCCAGTTGATGGAAAAAGGGGCTTTCTACAGTATGTTCGCAGTTGGTCCCTATACACTCGCACCATGGAAAGTTATGTGGCGTTACATTGCTTCAGAAATGACTTCCTCTGTTGTAGGGCCTAATAGTAATGGTAAAATATATATCCCTGATCACCGCCTCATTTTCATACCCCTAAATGAACCAAAAGAGGCATATTATGTAAGTGGATTACTCAATTCTGCACCCATTCGTGAATTAGTGGATTGCTTCGTAATCGGTACGCAGATCGCCCCCCACATTCTAGAACGCATTGCAATTCCAAAGTTCGATTCCAATGACAATTTACACTTACATATAGCTAACCTTTCTGAACGCTGCCACGACGCTAAAGCAAGAGGGAACGAGGAAATCGTGTCTATGCTAGAACAAGAGATAGATAGAGCAGCTGCTAAACTTTGGGGTATTACTGATGATGAACTGGGTGCTATACAAGATGCTCTTAAAGAGATAGAAAGGCCAAAGTTACGAAAGAAAAATATTATTATAAACAAAAAAAAACATGTTGAAAAGCAATCAGAGAACAGAGATACTATTTCAAGCTTACTTCTTCAAGATAAAGTTTCTTCTGAAGAACTCATGCATCTCTCTCATAAAGCAAAATACAATAATCTATTAACACCACGGGAACGTAAAGCTCTTTTTGACATACCACGGTTAAAATCAAAGGGATATAGGTTAAGTCAAAAACAAATCGATTATCTAGAGGAAATAATTAGAAAGGCAATAGATCAAGGGATCCTTGATGCACCATGTAATCATCATGAGTGTGAGATATGTAATAGAATTAAAGAAGCGCTAAAAAATTCTAAGGATTGAGGTGAAAAGTGCCATATGATTTTAGAGAGGGAGATTATGTCAGAAGTACCAACAAAATATACTTTCCTCTAGGTGTAGGGAGAATTCAGAAGATTCGAGGTAATCAATGCAAGGTTCAATTCGATCCCTATGTATTTTCAAAACCCCCCTACATATCGGAAAACAAAATATTATCTCTATCTGAGCTAGAAAAAATCTATACACCTCTCGAAAGGTTTGAGATGGAATATCTTGATGATTCTTGGAAGTTTGAAGCAAAAACAGTTGCAGCGAGATTACTAACTGCAAATATGGGCGGACAGCTCTCAAATGCTAGAACTGAAATTCTTCCCCACCAAATTTTTACAGCATACAAAGTTGTATCAAGCTCCATACGTAGATTTTTGCTTGCTGATGAAGTGGGACTAGGAAAAACTATTGAAGCAGGTATTATATGGCAGGCATTACATCAACGCGGTCTTGCAAATAGAACCCTTATAATTTGTCCTGCAGGGTTAACAATCCAATGGCAAGAAGAAATGAAAGATAAATTTGGGGTTTTTTTTGAAATATATAGAAGAGATTTTAATGCAAATTATCCACGGATATGGGATTTAAAGCACTATGTAATTGCATCTATAGACACTTTAAAAAGAAAGGAACATAAAGAGACATTACTTGAAAACCGGAAGTGGGATATAATTATATTTGATGAAGCGCAGAAACTAAGTGCAAGAGAATATGAATCTGGTAAAACAGAAAAAACATATAACTATCGTCTAGCTGAGGATTTAAAAGAATACTGCGACTGTTTGCTTTTATTAACTGCAACACCCCACCAAGGAGAAGAGAATCACAGCAGATTCAGAAATCTTCTAAAGTTATTAAGTCAAGATGTGAATTTTAAGGATATTCCTGGGTGTGAAGATAATGGCGGCACTATACCCTTTTATGATTTAATTCTTAGAACCCCAAAGAAAAGTGTAACAGATTCTAAAGGTAAAAAAGTTTTCAAAGGCAGAAAAACCCATAGGTTACCTTTTGTAATGTATGAGGATGAACGTAATTTCTACCATGCTGTTGAAGAATATATTAGAACGGGTTATAATATGCTTGGAAGAATTAAGGATAAAAAGAAGAAAATGGCAGTAGGATTTGTACTTACAATTTTTCAGAAGATGAATGCAAGCTCAGTCCATGCTATAAAAAGTGCTTTACAAACTAGAAAAGAAAAACTTTTGAAGCCCTTACAAAAACAAGAGAATGAAACAGAGGAGTTCTGGGATAGTAGATTCCAAGGTGAAAACGAAGCTAAAGAAATAGAAAAGAATCAGCAATTCATTATCGAAAATGAGATTGATATGATAGACAGCCTTCTTAAAATGTCTGTCAATAAAGATAAAAAATTAGATACTCTTTTTAGACTCATCGAACGAATTGATAAAGAAGCACCCAGAAAAGAAAAAGAAAAAATTTTAATTTTTACGGAATACCGAAAAACACAAGAATACATTGTGAGCAAACTTGAAAAAAAATATGGGAAGGGAAGTACAACAGTTATTCATGGCGGCATGAAGTTAGAAAATACCATGGATGAAAAGGAAGAAATTGATATTCTTTGGGAGAGTTTACAAAAGAAAGGTGCAATGCAGGCATCTACAGCTAAAAAAACGAGTCAGCGTCTCTTCTGGGAGCATGAAAATGTTAGATTTCTTGTTTCAACAGAAGCAGGGGGCGAAGGTATTAATCTCCAATGTTCTCATATTGTAGTTAATTATGATTCCCCTTGGAATCCAATGAGAAAAGAGCAAAGAATTGGAAGAGTCTATCGATATGGACAGGACAAAGTTGTTCAGATTTATAATTTTTATAATCAAGGAACAATTGAAGAAAAAGTACAATCTTATTCTGAAGATAAAATTGGAAGAGCGGCAGAAGCAATTTCAAGAGTAACACATGAAGACCCTGAAGATATTATAGCGGCATTGAATGGTCAACTAGAAGTCCAGTTTAATCCCGAGGAGATATACTCAAGAACGTTGGTGGAGGGAACTCTAAATAAGCAGACACAACTTGAATTAAATGAAGCCATTGAGCGAGCGAAACGGGCATGTGAGCTGGCTGTGACTAGTTTATTTAAAAATGTAACAAGTTACTCCTTTAATGATTATAAAACTGATCTTGCAACAGATTTGACACTTAATAATTTAGAGGATCTAATAAAATTGTTTTTGAAAAAACATCATCGTCAAATACAAGAAATTGATGATAAAATATTTAGTTTTATCACACCCGATGTTTTAGAGCAATATAAAATTGATAAACGATATAAATTCGTTACTTTTGATAGAGAGAAGGCCATTAAAAGAGGAGATTTGGATTTTTTTGCTTTGGGTCATCCT
>QNAT01000151.1 GCA_003641555.1 Thermotoga sp. | reverse complement strand
TTTTCAGGATTTTTTACGATCTTGATTTCGATGAGAACGAGATTATCATCCTGATCCAGATATGATATGTCGTAGTATTTCCCCTGGGCTGAGATCGGTATAGGTGATTTGGGTATCGTGCTTTGGACATGAGCATAGTTTACGGATTTCGACAGGTGGTCGTATATGAGTTTTGTTAGTTTCATTACAGCCCGGTTATGGATAGCATGAAGTCGTGGTCCAGCTTTGATTTTGATGATTCTGAAATTCTCATCTACCGTAAAAAAAGAAGGGGAAGAGGGGGGCTTTGTTCTGGGCATGGAACTCCCCTCAGGATACCACACATTTGGCTTCTTTTGCCACTCCGTTGGTCTCGTCAGGTTCCCACTTTGTAACTGCCTGGTATTCCTGTGGTGATGTATCACCCTCAACCAGGACATCAAGGTCGGCTATGTAGTATTCGTATGTCCCTGCTGACATACTCGGATCGGTTATTGTCTTGTTCGTTCCAGATTCGAGTGTTCCTTTGTCTGCCACGATTTCCCAGGTAGAACCGTCATACCTGATTATCCCTGCTTTGGAGATCGGTATGCCGCATGTGTAGGTTATAGTTATGTCGCTTCCTGCGCTGCCAGTAGCAGGAACGCTTATTTTTGAAAGCCTGCCATACTTGACGAACAGGTTGTAGCCGCTGATCAAGAGAGGCAATGCTTCGTTATCCCATGCAGCCTTCACGTCTGCATCGTCAAGGACAACAGCCTGGCATCTCTTGACAAGTTCCTGCATCACTGCACGGTGTGCAGTCTGTTTGTTTGTTTTCGGGTTTGCCGGTATCACATAGCTTCGGAAGTATCCTCTGCCCTTCCATTTGCTGCCCACTATCTGGTCGCCTAATTTGTTCAGCAATTCGCTGAACAATACACTTTTCCACTTCATGGTGTTTAGTATAATGCTAAACTAAATATAAACTTTTCGCATACTCAGGCTACTATTTTGCGGAATGAATAGCCTGCTATACCGCCTATAACTGCCATGCACATTCCAAGAGCTTGTCCGTCGATGCCTTCTTTTATTGCTGTGCCTTCCAGGTATGCGATGGCTAAAATGGCTATAATCTGAAGTAGGTATTTGAGGGCGAGATTGAGTTTTTCCATGTTTCACCCCATGCTTGCCTAACTTCTTTCCAGGTAATCAAACAGACGGTCCAGTGCTATGGCTGCGAGTATGATTCCGCCGCCATAGACTATAGCGTCTGTTATTATGCTGCCTGTCAGCATGATAACCGTATCAGGAAGTTAAAAATAAATTTTTCGCCTGCCTGGTTTAATATCTGATCAGAAGCGTAGGCTTTGGATATTCTGTGTTGTAGCGGCTTGCAAAGACTCCATGTCCTGTATTATAAAGGGGCATTCGGATATTATTGCATATCACCCATCCGTGATACTCCATATTGTGTTCCAGGAAGTAGTTTACATCTCGTGTAACATCAAAACGCATTACCTGGTGATTGCCTGGCATACGACTCCAGGCAATAGGGGTTGGATCAAAAGATGGTTCATTGTTCCAGGTTAAACTTCCTTCATCCCAGTGTGATGTTACACGGTGCAAAGATACCGTTTGTCCTGTCGGGTCTCTTTGTTCCCAGCTCACTTGATATATCTGAAGTATGGCTTCCAGGGCTACGAAATTGCGAGGAAAGGCGGAGATGTTGAAATATAGGTAAATACGTTCCATTGAGCCGCAGTTACCCAGTGTTCCGCAGCCTTCGAGATAAATAAACGGTTCACCCACATAAGCATGGTCGGGTTCGCTTGCGTCTGCACACCCATTTTTGGCGGCTTCTATGTGTTTAAACCTATTTTTTGAAAATTGCTTAACATAGTATTGGTAGTAGTTTAATCCTGCTGCTGTTGCCTTCTTTCTTAAAAGATTCTTTTCTCTGTCTGTCATTCTTGCCCAGCCTTCGGCTGCTTCATGGAATAGCATATTTTGCCTTACCATCTGTTCAGGCAAAGGTGCGTAACGGTTATACCCGTTACGCATTATTAACCCGTAACAGGGGTCGTTAACGAAGATCGGAGATGCTTTTCCCTGCGATGATTGTATGGCATTTGACAGCATATCAAACAGCACGTTGGGCTTAAACTTCATGGTAATTAAAACAGTTGGAGGTATAAAAAATTATTCGGTTGCCTGTCCATGAGTGGGAGGGTAAAATTGTTCGAAGTGGTGGCTGTCATGTATTCCCGGGGAGCGTAAAATAGTTTAACAGTATTCATTCTTTGGTATATGAGATGCTTGGCTCGGTTGCAGCGTATTTTTTAAAGAATACATATTTCATTCTTAAATCGACGTATCCATAACGTGTTCCATCTCCGACATATAGATAATTGGCATTTCCTGAAGGTGAGCCGTAAGCCTTTGCTTTTCCTATTGCGCTCCCTAATAGTGTATAATTTTCTGAGTACAGGTAATATGCCATTCCGCTTGCAGTGTCTGTTTCATCTACCTTATGTTTGGTGATATATACTTCTCCTTCATTATATGAGCATAACACATAAAGAGAATCATCTACTCTGTATTTTGCGGTTGATTGGTTGTCGTTTGTAGGTAAATATATTTGTGTGTATCTGTTAGAGTGTGAGTCTTTGAAAATTCCCACAAAGGATTGGTCTCTTTCGCCAAGGCTAACAGTTCTAAATTTCATATACATTTCATACTTGCTTACTCCCAAATCAATTGCTCTTCTTGCCTCTGCCAAATCTGAATTTGTGGGGTTATAAAATCTAATTGTGTTTTCCAATATGGCATCACTAAAGTTATTTGTTATTGTTGTATATTGGACATTTTCCCAATTTGTATCTGAGCCGTCAGAATAGAATAGAAAAGTTGCATCTCCATCGCTGGCGTCTTCTGTGCGTGATGTGTCGATTGAGACGTAGATGTATTTCTTGTCATCTGCTGGTATGCTTGGGACTTTCACCCATATCCTGGCATTTTTTATGTATGTGTCCCACTCCTCTATCCAGTAGGATAGTGGGGTGGTCTTGTCGCTATCATAGATTCTGATAGCTGCTTTTTTGCTGTCGCAATCAGCAAAAAAGCCCGTGTCGTTGTTGATCGCGATCAGAATCTGGTAATCGCTTAGAGAAGCACCGCCTGTATTGTCGATAGTTACCTTATAGGTTGCTATATGTGGCATATTCTGCGATATAAAAAACTGGTAGCCTGTCAATCCGTATGGAGAGGCTTTCTCTCTCCATTCCTCTTTTTCCTGGTCCGAAAGAGCGTTCCATTGTGCAATGGTATCTTTGAAAAGCTTGCGTTGTGTTTCCTGTAAATCTGTGTTAGCATCGTAATGAGTCGGTATTTTCTCGATGACTATTTCCCCTTTCATGTTCATTCTTGCAGTTATGCCATCATTCCCCTGTTTCATGCTTCCCCGTAGCTCTTCCAGGTATGGAGACTTGGCTTTCATTATGTCAATAATGAAAGCATGGTATAAAAAATTTGTTAGGCGTTCCCATGCCTAATAAAAAAAGAGGGGGAAGAGGGAGTTATTTCTTGTTTTCCTGTTTTTCCTCATGTTCGCTGTCCCACATATACACCTTTATCGCTGTTATGAGCTCGTCGCAATATTGTAGGGTTCTCGGTATCACTGCATCTGTGATCAAGCGGAGGTCATCAAATAGTTTTTGCATAAACTCCGCATGGTCGGTATCTTTGTTTGCCATAGCAAAGCCTATGTCGTCATCTATGCCACTCATTATGATAAACATATCTTCCTGTAGCTCTGCAAGGTTTTCCCTCCAGTTTCTCAGCTCTGTGAGTGTGTCTATTATACTCTCTTTGTAGTTCATGGTATCCCATATTTGAATGGATAGGAGGTTTTTAATAATTGCGTGGAGGGTGTATTAATACAAAATAAACTAAGTTTAGTTATCCTCCATCATCAAAAAGAAGGTCAACAGGCATATAATCGCTGCCATCGTCAATTTCATAGACTCCCTCAAGGTCTATGGTAACAATTCCTATGACGATCCATTCACCGCTGGCATATTCCTCTTTTTCTGTTTTCTCGAAAAAGTCCCGTGATGTTCCCCACACCCTGGTATGACAAGCCCAGTTGCAAACCAGGGTAGGGGTAAGGTCGCCTTTCAATGCCTTAGTGAGGTATTTCTCCACATATCGTTTAGCTCTTACATTCCGGGGAGATACCCACACATTTTTGGAGTCGCCCGTTATTTCATACCAGGCTTGGGATATCCATTCCTGGCTTAAAAATGGTAAGTCATAGAATATGACATGTAGATGAGTCATATATCCTATGGACATTTTACCGTTCTTTAATTGCTTTGGTGGGTTGCCTATCTCGGCAATCCAGAAATATCTGCCCATCTTAAGCCCGTTTTCCTCACAATGTCGCCTTATTCTCCCCAGCAGCACATTAAAGCAGCTTGTTAATCTTTTTCTGTTCTCATATATTGACGATTCGGGAGTGTTCCGAAGCGTCAGGGTAACACCCAGCCCCTCATGTAGATGTTTATGGAATTTACATAACAATGCTATTATATATCGTTCT
>QNAT01000150.1 GCA_003641555.1 Thermotoga sp. | reverse complement strand
GAGTTTACCTCCTGTCCGATTCGCCAAAGGCGAATGATATTATGGAACTCCGTTCCATCGGACAGGTTTAAAAACCTGTCCCTACGACTTTTTTGAAACGATTGTATCTTAACATTCTGTTTTTCAAATCACATCTATCTTTGGGGCAATGATGAGTATATTATTCTTTAAGCATCGGTACATCTATGCCTTTCTCTTCTGCTGTTTTTATCGCTGTTTCGTAACCCGCATCTGCATGACGTGCGATGCCACTTCCAGGATCGTTATTAAGCACTCTGGATAGCTTTTCATCTTCTAATTTCGTTCCATCTGCTACACATACCATACCAGCATGAATAGAGTATCCTATTCCGACTCCGCCACCGTGGTGAACGGATACCCATGTTGCTCCAGAGGCGGTGTTGAGGAGTGCATTGAGTATTGGCCAATCCGCTATGGCGTCTGATCCATCTTTCATCGCTTCCGTTTCTCTGTATGGAGATGCCACAGAACCAGTATCGTGATGGTCTCTTCCTATGACTATCGGAGCTTTGAGTTCTCCATCTCTTACCATTTTGTTTATCTCAAGACCGAATTTTTCTCTCTCGCCCTGACCAAGCCAGCATATCCTTGCTGGGAGTCCTTGCCAATTGATTTTCTCATGTGCCATTTTTATCCAGCGTTTCAGATGATCATCATGCGGGAAAAGTTTTAAGACTACCTCATCGGTTTTGTATATATCTTCTGGATCCCCGGAAAGTGCAACCCATCTGAACGGTCCTTTGCCTTCACAGAAGAGTGGCCTGATATATTCAGGGACATATCCCACGATCTCAAAGGCATCTTTTGCTCCTTGATCATAAGAATTTCTGCGTATATTGTTTCCATACTCAAATGCTCTGGCACCACGCCGCTGTAATTCCACCATAGCATTGACGTGTTTCACCATGGCATCATAAACACGCTTGAGATAACCTTCCTTGTCCTTTTCTCTCATTTCAGCAGCTTCTTCTATGCTCATACCTATGGGGATGTAACCATAAAGAGGATCATGTGCTGCAGTTTGATCGGTCACGATATCAGGTGTAAAACCTTCTTTCACCATTCTTGGTAATACTTCTGCTGCATTTGCCAGAAGGCCAATCGATAAAGGTTGTTTTTTGGCAGCAGCTTCTTTTGCCATCCTCAGTGCCTTATCGTAAGAATCTGTCCACGTATCGAGGTAATGTTTCTCCAGTCTCCTGTCTATCATTCGCTTATCGACTTCGTTTGCAATGACCACACCGTCGTTAAGTGTAACAGCCAATGGTTGGGCTCCTCCCATTTCTCCAAGGCCAGAGGTAACGACTATCCTTCCTGCTAAAGATCCACCAAAATACTTTCGGGCCACAGCATAGAGAACCTCATAAGTCCCCTGAAGTATTCCCTGTGTACCGATGTATATCCAGCTCCCAGCTGTCATTTGACCGTACATGATAAGACCTCTATCCTCGAGCTCCCTGAAGTAATCCCAATTTGCCCATTTTGGGACCAGAAGAGAGTTCGCTATCAGGACGCGTGGCGACCATTCGCTGGTGCGAAAAACAGCAACTGGTTTCCCGGATTGGACCAACAGGGTTTCATCAGCATTTAGCCTCTTTAAGGTGCTGACGATTGCATCGAAGGCATCCCAACTTCTGGCAGCACGACCCGTACCACCATAGACGATCAAGTGCTCTGGATCTCTCGCCACTTCTGGATCCAGGTTGTTCATGATCATACGCATGGGGGCTTCAGTTTGCCAGTTTTTACAGGTAAGATCTGTCCCCCGCGGTGCTTTGACAATTCTATTCATACCTATTCACTCCTTTCCGCGATCGACTTACATAGCTTACTTAGTATTCATAAGAACAAAAGTGGCATTTCATTACATTCCTATTATATCATTTCTTAAAGCGAGGAGATTCTTGCAGAATAGTAATCGTTTGCCTTTTCTCCCCTCATGTTTCCACAGTAAATTTTGAAAAACTCATCGAGCAAAAAATCACATCCCGAGATAACTTTCCTTTATCTTTGGGTCATTCTTTAAATTTGCGGAGGTGCCAGACATGACGATCATGCCATTTTGCATTACATAGGCTTCATCAGCAATATCAAGTACCTCTTTTGTGTTTTGTTCAGCGATCAAGACCGTTACACCCTTTGATTTCAAACTGTAAACTACCTCCATGACATCATCAACGAGTCTTGGCATCAGGCCCATCGATATCTCATCTATAATGAGAACCTTTGGAAACGACATCAAGGCACGGGCTATTGAGAGCATCTGACGTTCACCACCCGAAAGGGTACCAGCGATCTGGTGATACCTTTCCTGCATTATCGGAAAGATCTGGAATATTTCTTTTATCCTTAATTCAATTAATATCAACTTTGTGTGGCTCTATGTTTTTTGCAGTAAAACTAAAACCCGTTGCATCATCAAATAATGTACTCGAAATCTTGCTCATCTTTTTCATCCTTTTTACTTATTTCCTCTTTCAAAAAAATGAGCTTTAATAATCTCTCATGTGAAACGAGGTCTATCTGGAGAAAACCTGGCTCGTTTTCATCCCATTCATTGAACGTCTTTATCGGTATCTGCAGCTTCAAGAGTGTCCCGGGTTTAGTCCTGTTCTTCCCTTTTATTGCATTATATTAGAATAACTAACTTTTTTCACCTCCTGTTTGGGGTACTTTTTTATATGATGCAGCAATTCGATTTCGAGTAGATTTCGTGATGCAATTCGAATACTTGACAATTGGGATACAGATGAATATAATGTTTAGGATTGCTAATCTAAAGGTTTAGTAATAATGCTATTTCGAAAAGAGGATGGAAATGAAGATCGGAGAAAAGTTAAAACGATTGAGGTTATCCAAGGGTTTAACTCAAGAGGAACTGGCAGAAAGGACAGATTTAACGAAGGGCTTTATCTCCCAGATAGAAAGAGATAAAACTTCTCCTTCTATAGAAACTTTGCAGCAAATCTTGCTGGCACTCGATTTTGATTTAAAGAGTTTCTTCTCAGAAGAGAAACTGGAAAAGGTAGTATTCAGAAAGGATGAACGAATTCCTGTCTACGATGAACCAATAGGAGTTAAATCTCAGATCTTAATACCTAATGTTCAGGAAAAGAAATTGGATCCTTATTTCGTTGTCTTAGGGCCTAAAGGACAGACGAATAGAGAAACATACCACCCGGGTGAGGAATTCGGGTATGTCATTTCCGGGAGATTAGAATTACACCTGAACGATCGAATATATAGATTGAAAGCAAGAGATTGTTTTTACTTCAAGGCTGACAAAAAACATTATGTGAAGAATCCATCAAGCAAAGAAAGATGTAAATTTCTATGGATCAAGGTAGATTGATCTACAAATAATAACGAGGAGGAGATCAAATTGAAAGCACTTGGAAGACATTTGCTGGTAGAATTTTATGATTGTGATAAGGAGAAACTGAACGATTTGGAAAGTATCAAACTCGTGATGCTGGAAGCAGCAAGAAAGGCAAATGCAACTGTGGTTGAGAGTGTATTTCATAGATTCAAACCCTATGGAATAAGCGGAGTAGTTGTCATTGCAGAATCACATCTGACTATTCATACCTGGCCAGAATACGGTTACAGTGCGGTTGATCTCTTTACATGTGGTGAAGAAGTAGATCCATGGAAAAGTTTCAATTATTTACACAATGCTCTTAATGCTGGTCGTCAGACTACTATGGAAATAAAACGTGGGAAATATGAAGATATAGGTATAAGTGAAAATTCGCCTTACAAATTTAATTCTAAATTGAGAGTGAGCGTATGATCGAAACTCCTCGAAGATATTTTTTGGTTACTGGAAAGGGTACGGGATATAAGGCCTTAAATGCCTTCGATGCGGCTTTAAGAGATGCAGGAGTTGGTAACGTTAACCTGGTGAAAATGAGTAGTATAATACCCCCACATTGTCGCGAAATATCGCCTATTTCCTTGCCCTATGGTGCTCTTGTACCTGCTGCATACGCGAGTTTATCGGTGGAGGACGATTCAAGGGATGTAATAGGTGCAGGGGTGGCTATCGCACTTTCGGAAGATGAGAATCTTCCTGCTTTGATAATGGAATATGAGGATTATGCTGATAGAAAGATCATAGAGGATACAGTGCGAGAAATGGCTATCTCTGGATTAAAAAGCAGAGGATGGAAATTAAAAAAGGTGAAAAGTATAGCTGTAGATATGAGGGTAGAAAGAGTAGGCTCAGTCTTCGCTGCTGTAATCTTGTGGTATTGAAAGGAGTGGATTGATGTGAATGAAATGAACTTATGGTTTACAGAAAAGCAATCTTCAGAATCTGCCTTTAGTTTTAAGATAAAGAAACATCTTTACAAATTCACAACGAGTTATCAAAAAATAGATGTCCTGGAGAGCTATGGATTTGGTAAGATACTCGTCCTGGATGGTTATACCATGTTCACCGATAAGGATGAATTCATGTACCACGAAATGATCACTCATGTCCCACTTTTCATTCATCCAAACCCAGAGAGAGTCTTGATAATTGGTGGGGGAGATGGAGGAGT
>QNAT01000149.1 GCA_003641555.1 Thermotoga sp. | reverse complement strand
GTTAAGATGCGATCGTTTCAAAAAAGTCGTAGGGACAGGTTTTTAAACCTGTCCGATTCACCGTAGGTGAATGACTGCGTCACATCGGACAAGACTGAAGTCAGGTCCCTACGATTATGGGAATGTATAGTATAAAATGAAATGGAGGAAGAGTGGATGCATTATACTACTGTTAAAACTGCTACATTAGTTGGTTTAGAAGTCTTCGAATGTGATGTTGAAGTAGACGTATCCCCTAAGTCTTTGAAGCATGATATAGAGATCGTAGGTTTAGGTGATAAAGCTATTCAAGAAAGCAAAAAGCGAGTGGAAAGTGCTATAAAGAACAGCGGTTACAGCTTGCCATTTGGGAAGATAACCGTTAATCTTGCTCCGAGTGATTTGAAGAAAGAAGGTTCTTCCTTTGATCTCCCGATCTGTGTTGGTATACTTGGATCTGCAGGAGTTATAAGAGGAAATGGTAAGCGATTCTTGTTCATGGGAGAACTCTCTTTGGCTGGTGAGGTAAAGGGAATAAATGGGGTCCTACCCATATTGGCTCACCTGGGAGATAAAGAGATGAAATTCGAAGGTGTGATGGTCTCGAAGGAGAATGCAAGGGAAGCCGCTATTGTAAAAAAATATCCAGTATACGCGGTAGAAACACTCAATCAGGTTGTAAACTTCCTCAATTCCCCAGAATCTTTAAAATGTGAGGAAATAGATGTAGATGCGCTCTTCTCATCGATCGATCAAGAATATAAAGTAGATTTTAGCGATGTGAAAGGACAGGCATTTGCAAAACGCGGTTTAGAGATAGCAGCTGCAGGAGGTCACAACATCCTGATGATAGGTTCACCCGGGTGTGGGAAAACTATGCTGGCTCGTCGATTCCCAACTATTTTACCTTCTTTAACACTCGAAGAAGCCATAGAAGTAACAGAGATATACAGTATAGTTGGAAAACTTCCGAAGGATAGCCCTCTTATTCTGAAAAGACCGTTCAGATCACCGCATCACACTGCATCCGATGTTTCTCTCATAGGTGGAGGTATGAAAGCCAAACCTGGTGAAGCGAGTTTGGCTCATAATGGTGTACTCTTTCTCGATGAATTACCGGAATTCAGAAGGAATGTCCTGGAAAGTCTTCGCCAGCCTCTGGAAGATGGAAAGGTTTCTATATCGAGGTCTAATTACTCCGTTACATTTCCTTCCAGATTTACTCTCATAGGTGCTATGAATCCTTGCCCTTGCGGATATTATGGAGATCCCATTCATCCCTGCACCTGTACCCCCCAGCAGATAATCAGTTATCGTAAGAAGATTTCAGGTCCGCTTCTGGATAGGATAGATATATACGTGGAGATGAGCCAGGTGAATTACAAGACCTATCATTCCAGGATACCCGAGGAGAGTTCGGCTGATATAAGAAAGAGAGTTCAAAGAGCAAAAAAGTGCCAATTAGAACGATTTAAAGGTGAGAAAGGTGTATATACAAATGCCTCTATGGATGGAAAAGATGTGAAACGATATTGTAAATTAACAGATGATGCTGAGCAATTTTTCAAGTTGGGAATAGAAAAAATGGGACTGACTGCACGGGGGATGGAAAGGACATTAAAGGTCGCGAGGACGATAGCAGATCTGAATGGTAATAATGTAATAGATCTGGAGGACATAAGTGAGGCATTACAATACAGGCAGAAAAAGGATTTTTTCACACTTTGAAAAATTTCACCTGACCCCTGCGACATTGAATCTGGCGGATAGTGCTGCTCTTCTATTCAAATTCAGATAAACCGCTCCGTCCTCAGACATGTCGATCCTTGGGTTACCATCCACCACTACATAACCCTTAGTGTTGCGTATTTCGATCACATCTTTATCACCCAATATACATTGTTTCATGGTCAAGGTTGTCCTTTCATCTGATCTTGTTAGCTTCACAACAGGCTTATCTGTAACTGTCAGAACTCCTCTGTACACAGAATACGGCATCCAACACATCAGGCCTGTGACTGCCATATACTTGAATTTATCCACATCATGGATGGGAGAAGCAATTATCTGTGATATTTTCATATCTTTGCCTGTTGCAAAATAGCGAGAATTCAAGGATACACAGGTTGTATCAGTTCCTATATCTTCAGGGGTGCTTTCTATTCTATGCCCTTCAAGAAATTTTCTGGCATCCACTGTAACAGCCTTTCCCCCAAGGGTGGAAACAATACAATCACTGAAAACTACATCGTTGAATCCCGTGGCTATGTAATCTTTCAAATGAAAAACATCTATCCCCATCATCCCTTTTACAATGAATTCATCGCTTATGAGGTCGCATTCATTTAAGCTAAGAGAAATCATAGGACCTGCGTTTGCTGTCCCAATACCTATCCCAATTATTGGGACTAATTTACCACTTCTTCTCTGCCCTGCTACAACATCGGAAAGGGTGCCATCGCCTCCGATGACTATCACTGCCTCGATATCTTCTATTTGTGAAAGAATGTAACCAGCATTTACAGAATCTTCCCATGTATTCATTACCCTGCTTTTCACGCAATATAGATAAGGTAATCTTCTATGTAGGGCCCTGCATATCGGTGTTGTGGCAACGAATTCATATCCTCCCAATTTTTCTTCGAGTTTTCTTATAACTCCATCTATACGTTCGATATCACCGGCGTTCGGGTTGAATATCAATCCAAATTTCATTTATTCTTCCTCTAATAGCATTCTTGCTGTTGTAGAATCGGTTATCAAAGAATTTACATACCTACTTTTCATCGCAGCAACCATTGCTTTCACCTTGCTTTTACCCCCAGCAATACCTATGACTTCTGGTATGGTTTTAAGCATATCGAGTGATATTCCCAATATGCGTTCATCATAATCCAGGAATTTACAAGGTCTTCCATTCTCATCGAAGAAATGAGCACATATATCACCAACAGCTTTTAGTCTATCCAATCCCAGAACGTAGTCCATATCCAAGTAGGAAGAAAAGGCCTGAGATCTTAATATCGGCTCTCCTATTCCCACCAATGCCAAATTCATCTTCTTCCAGAAGTCTGTTACTTCCCTGACATTTTTATCCTTCTTCAAATGTTCCAGCGTCTCCGCGTCATCAAGGAAAGCAGGGGCATAAAGGTAATATCTTTTGGAATCAAAGGCATTTGCTATTTTCTCTACGAGGGTGTTTACCTGATATTCATACCTCTGCTGTCCAACACCACCCAGTAACGGTATAAAGATCGCATTCGAGAGTTTTAAAGTTGGTATGAGATGATCAACAGTACTTACAAGTGTCCTACCCCATCCTATACCTATTATCTGATCATCCTTCAGGTGTGAGTTTAGAAAATCCGCTGTTGCTATGCCTATTGTCTCTCTTGTTGAAATGGCAGGAAAAGTTTCAACTACAATAGCCTCTTTCAACTTATACTTCTTTTCTAATGCTTCTGATATTTGTTCATCAGTTGTAAATTGTGGGGTGTTTAACTTCACCTCCACGATCTTCATATCTCTGGCTTTTTTGAGTAACCTTGATATCTGAGGTCTCGATATCCCAACGATCCTTGATATCTCCTGTTGTGTTTTATCTTCAAAGTAGTACATCTTGCAGATCTTGAGTAATAAAGGGGTTTTATCCATATGTTTTGTTCTCGAAGACATATCAGACTTCGATCACGACCTTTATATTCTCTTCTCTCTGTGCGGCATCGAACCCCCTCAGTATATCCTTTAATGGAAATGAAGCCGTTATCAGCTTTGCTAAGTATACTGCATTTTCTTTAAGAAATTCAAATGCCTTCTCAAAGTGTTCGGCAGAAAATCCTGTATTGCCTATTAGAGAGACCTCTCTATAATGAATGTGGTAAGGGTCTACTTCCAGTTTAACCCCTTTTCGCATGCCGCCAAACAATTCCAGTTTTCCTCCACTTTCCACGAGGGGAAGGAGTTTACCGACAAGTTCATGTTTATCATTTGCAAGGATAACAGTGTTGAATTTTCTATCATTTTTCACCATATCATCAAGGGATTCCTTATTCGGATCTATCACATTATAACCCAATCGAGAAGCAAATGCCTGTCTCTTCACATTTATTTCAGAAAGTGCGACTTCAGAACCAAGACTTCTTGCATATATAGCAAGGAGCAGTCCCATGGGCCCCGCTCCAACTACCAATACTCGATCTTTTTTCTTTACATCGGCTTTTCGTATTCCATTTAT
Organism: Thermotoga sp.; assembly: GCA_003641555.1. Taxonomy (GTDB): domain Bacteria; phylum Thermotogota; class Thermotogae; order B3-G13; family B3-G13; genus B3-G13. The sequence continues at coordinate 361 of QNAT01000149.1, read as the reverse complement.
AGCACAAGCCAGGGGTTCAGTAAGGGTCGCTACATCAAAACTAATCTCTTCTGGAATCTCATAAATCCCATTTCTATCTACTATTGTACCGGGAATGCGGATATATTCTGCAAAAGCACCATCTATCCAGCCTTTATTCTTACACAGCTCACCCAAACCTCTTCTGCATATATCACACTTACCACAATTGATATATGGTGCTACCACGACTTTCTTACCGATGAACGTCCCCTGTACTTTATTTCCAGCTTCAACAACGACACCAGATACCTCATGTCCTAAAACACAAGGTGGTTTGAAAAATGGATGTCCACGTTTGTAGGTTTTGATATCAGTTCCGCATATTCCCACAGATTTAACC
>QNAT01000148.1 GCA_003641555.1 Thermotoga sp. | reverse complement strand
CGATTCATCCCCTCTTCCGAAACATCCACAGCATATATTTCTCCTTCATCCTCCTGCATCTGAGCTATGTGGGTAACCTTACCTCCTGGGGCAGCACAAATGGACAATACCCTGCTGTATTTTGCAACCTCCAACATATGAGAAATGAGTTGTGATGCCTCGTCCTGCACGTAGAACAAACCTTCTCGATAACTATTCAAGGTTCTTATATCTCTCCTTAGATTCTCAACGATAAGGGCATCGGGGGAATAATATCCATTCCTGACTTTTATTCCCTCGTCTATAAGTTTCTCCTTCAATTCATCTCTCGTGCACTTCAATCGATTTACTCGCATTGTTATAGGAGGAACAGTACTATCTACCTTTAACAACAACGAAAGATCAGGGATATTGCATCGATCTCGCCAATATCTGTACAACCATTCGGCATGAGAGTACAATATGGCTTCTGAAGGTGGTAAAGGTAATCTATCTCTTTCTATCGATATATGCCTGAGAGTAGCATTAACAAGCTTATGTGCATTTTTTACATTTACCGCACTCTTCGTAAGCTCAACGGTTGTATCAATAGCCGCATAATCAGGGATCTTATCTTCAAAGAGCACCTGATAAATTCCTATCAAAAGTGCAATTCTCAATTCCACCGTTATATTTCCCCTGACGAATCTGTTTATAAGCCAATTCAGATACCTCCACTTTCGTATGCTGCCCCAAATCAGATCCTTGAACAGCGGTCTATCTTTGAGATTGAGCACAGATATCTCCTGATAGAATCGTTTTCCATCTATCCTTTTTGTTCTGTAGAAATTCAGGAGAAGATCAAATACCTTTTTTCTCATGATCAGCACTTCCTCGTTTATGATTACATATTAAATATACCATGCTTTTAAGGTATATAATAATAAAATGTCTACGAAATCATTGATTTAAATCTGGTGGTAAAAAATGATTCTAATGGATCTGAACGATAAGGTAAAGAAATTCGTCTATAGTGAAGGATACAGAAATTTTTTGATAAACTACGATATCATAAAGAAAAAGGTTTATCTTGGATTTTTGCGATTCTATGAAAAACCTTCGAAAACTAATTTTGAATACTTGAAAAGAGGCTTAATATCAAAAAAAGATGTATACGCTGATCTTCAACTTTCATATCCATTCCATAAAAGAGTAAAATTGATCGCAGATCTGCTAAAAGAGAAATCAAGAGCGAATGAAGGAATTGCAGAGATTTTACATGCCGATTCCCTATACGATACCCTGATCAGTGAAATACTGGAAATCCTTTATCCAACCTCTTTCATGATCTATTGGCAGAAGATAGCAAATGTCTTTGAGTTTAATTCTGCAAATTATGTGAATTATCTCAAAAGGTGTCGAACATTTATTTCAAAGTACAAACCCTATCTGGATAACTTTCTGGATCTTCATCTGTTTTTGTACCATGCATTTCCCAATATATGGAATTTGAAAAAGAAGAACGAAACCACTATCAATATTCCTATAGAATTGTCAGAACTTAAGAATATGACCCTTTTACACACGAATACAGAGAAAATAACGAAGATCAGGATGTTTCTAAAGGATATGAGTAGAAGTGAGAGGAACGCTTTACTAAGAAACTTGCAAAATGAGGATATATCACCGTACATCTTGAATGTTATAAAAAAAGATACAACCAGGGGGTTAGTGATAGATGGCAGTAACATATCTTACGATTTTTCGGATGCTGGTAGGCCTACGTTGGATTCTCTAAGGCAGGTGTTATCGTTGATAAAGAGAAGTAATGAGCCGGTGTTTTATCCAGTGTATATTATTTTCGATAGCAGTTTGAAATACAGATTTCGAGGTTACGAAAGGGAAAGATTTGAGCATGAGTTTCTTGCGAAACCTTCTGTTGTTGAAGTAAAGCAGGCTGATCCATTTATTTTAAATTTCGCACGTACTCAAAAATTCGCTGTGCTTTCAAATGATAAGTTTTTAGAATGGGATACGGACGGTATCGTGTTATATCATATCTCGCGGGAGGGAATAATCGAACAAAACGAAAGATGAAGAGAAAAAAGATATTGGGCTCAATATTTGAATGGCTTGGTAAACTTGTTATAACGCATCCTAAGGCTATATTTGTTTTTTTCATACTGGTTACGATAGGGATGTTTCTATTCGCTATAAGGGTAAGGGTGAACCCATATCTCTTACTGTTATTACCAGAGAACGATCCAGAAGTCGCAGAGTATGAAAATCTGAATAAATTTATAGGAACAGAGCGCTCTTTCATCATAGGGATATATACCGGAGGTAAGATAGAAAAGGGAAAGAAATTCGCAAGGGAAATAGTGGCTAAATTAAATAGTATGGAAGGTCTCGTTTCCTATATTCACAACAATAATTCACCAGAATTGATGAAAACTTACGGTATGTATTTCTTGAGTAAATCCGATCTTCATTCCTTGAAAAAGGATCTTGATAACTTCAATTCATCCATTCAGGGACTTTCTAAATCAATTGCTTTATCCTCTTTCGTAAAGATATTCTCTTCCATAGACAACTTCCAAACATATATAGATAAGCTAACAATAAATCCTGAAGATATCAAGGATAACAGTTATATCATATCTAAAAATGGGAATATGATACTCATATACGCTTGTATGACTCACAAAGCCAATGATATGGCATTTGTAAACATGGTCATACCAAGGTTAAGAAAAGCAATAGATATCCTGAATAAAAAATACAACCTACCTTATAGATTTGCGGGTAGATATGAGCAGATTTATGAAGCAAATCAACAGGGTAATATAGATTTGATGATGACTCTCATCCTATCTTTGATATGTGTAGTTTTTTTGTTTTATATATTCTATAGAAACGTGTTACTTTCAATAGGAATCCTTTGCTCCCTGGGAATTAGTGTGATATGGACACTTGGCTTCGTCAGATTATCTTATGGCTATCTTAATTTAATATCCATATCTATAGTGGTCATATTGATCGGATTGGGCATGGATTATGGGATACATCTTACGAATAAATTTATGAATCTAAGATATAGAAGAAAAACAGTAGATGAATCCATTTATGCAGCCATATCCCAGACTGGCATTAGCATCTTTGGAGGTGTCCTCATAACTGTATTTGCATTTCTTTCTCTTTCATTCCTCAATTTTCCTGCTCTTTCACAAATAGGTCTCATATCTGCTGTAGGAGCGATCTTTTCTTTTACTTCTATGATTGGATTCTTTCCTTCTATTCTACTCATCTTTAAAAAATATATAGACAAGCAGTCTCCCGAAGCTCCTATCACAAAAAAAATATATAAGTGGTATGATGTTTTTTTGAACAAGCATTACAAAAGAATCATAGATATATCTATTATAGTAACATTGATATTCACATATTTCACAGTTAAATTACTCACTTCATACGATTATAACCTTTCGAGTTTATTCAATCCTCATAGAGATTCATCGATATTGGCAAGAGATATAGCAAAGGAATTCCAGATCAAATCTCTCGCTCAAGTAGTGGTTTTAGCGGATTCTATAAACGAAATAGAACGGATAACGGGTGAACTCAAAACCTTCGAGTATGCAGGAAAAATAAACTCGATCTTCGATATTCTTCCTTCATCGGTGGACGATGAAAAGATCTCTCTTGTAAACGATGTATGTAAACGCTTGAAAGGTATTTCCAATAATGTACTTTTGAGGATGGTTATCAAAAAATATGGGCTCGAATCAATGGTCTTGAAACCATTGCTACCACAAGATAGGCCTTCCCTAATGGAAGAAATATATAAGATATATAATAAGGGATTACCCTATTCTATGAAAAGAGAATATATTGTTAAAAGTGGTAACTCAATCAGGTACTCGATTAATCTTTCACCAAACGTGGATATATATGAAAATAATAACCTGAAATCATTTCTCGAAGCCTTGAGAAAATATGATCTTCATTTCATCGGATATCCTATACTGCAATACAAATTAATGAAACTCATCCAGGATAATATGATAATAGCTTTCCTGCTGGTCTTAACCGTGGTATTCGTAATGGTATGGTTAGTCGTTGCCAGAACGTGGGCTGCTCTTCTTAGCCTGTCGATGCTACTCCTCTCTATCAATATAATGTTTGGTGCGATGTATTTGCTGGGTCTCAGGATAAATCTCGTGACTTTTGTTGTGAGTCCACTCATCATAGGAATAGGAATAAACAGTCTCGTGCGCATACTGGATAGGTACCTGGAAAAGGAAGGAAATAAGATCGGAATATTGATAACCGAGATGAGCAAAACACTAACATTATCTTCTTTAACTACCATTACTGCATTCGCAGCACTTGTGTTTACTCAAACTCGATTGTTAGCGGATTTAGGTCTCTCTATGATAATAGGAATAGCCTCTTGCTATTTCGTCGCAGAGATTTTATTGCTGGCGATCTTGAAGAGAAAAGGAAAGTAAAGTAAAAAACGATCGGGGTGAGGTCGGTATAGTGTAAGATGAAATTGATCTCCGTTAAAAGTCAAGATGTTTTTGATCCACCCTGCCAGATTATTATCTCATGCTTTTTCTCCTTCG
>QNAT01000147.1 GCA_003641555.1 Thermotoga sp. | reverse complement strand
GGGAAGCGGTTTCATGAATACGATATCGGATATTGCCAAAAGAGCAGGTGTATCTATCAGTACAGTATCGAGAGTGATGAATCATCCCAGGAATGTCTCAAAGGAAACCAGAGAAAGAGTCCTCAAGATTGTGAAAGAGCTCGAATACTTGCCAAGGCCCTGGGCGAAGTACCTTGCTATATCCAAAACAAAGTTCGTAGCAGGATTTGTAATTGCTGATAGGATCAGAAAAAGTTTGACTCATAAATCCAGCTTTTACCATCATGTCTATTCTGGCATCAAAAGAGTGGCAAGACAGAGCGAAGTTGACGTTCGGATACAAAGATTAGAAGAGGACAAGATAGATGATACTGATGGTTATCTGTTGATTGGTGCAGACTTCGATAAGAAACGAGTGGAGAAGTACAGAAGCACAGGAAAACCAGTCGTTTTAGTAGATCACTATATACCGGGAATGAACATAGATGCGGTTGTGAGCGATGGTTATGGAGGAGCTTTTATGGCTGTTACGATACTTATAGAAGAAGGGTTTAAGAAGATCGTGCACATACACAATCCTTTGGATGCCTACAGCTTTAAGGAAAGACTCGATGGCTACATTGCAGCCATGAAAGAGCATCATCTTCTACCCAGGGCTTACGAATTCAATGACATATCGGATAACATGTCCTCTGTAGCGGACCTCATGCTCAGAAGCTATGGTATGCCAGATGCCGTATTCGCATCCAACGATTTCGCTATAGTGAGAGCTGTCCAGGAGTTCCACAAGAGAGGAATAGATATCCCAGAAGATGTTTCCGTGATAGGCTTTGATGATTCCGAAGAAACAGAGGAAATGGATATAGCATCTGTAAGGGTTTTCAAGGATGAAATGGGAGCATTCGCAATGAGGAGACTGATCACCTTGATGATGGGACAAGATCTCCATCCTGCGAAGATCTCTCTTTTCACTCAACCCATCATCAGGGGCTCGATTAAAAATTCAAGGAGGTGATATATGGAAAAAGTTATCATTGCGTGCGGGGCATCAGGTAAAAACTCGAAGTGAATCTTTGAAGGAGGGATTTGTTGTGAGAAAATATTTGGTATTGGTAAGTTTAGTATTGTTGCTTTTGGCAGGAAGTACGTTTGCATTCACAGAGTTCCATGGCGCGGGTAATTGGGTTGTCCCGCCAGCATTTCAAGGAAATCCCTGGGCTCCAAGAGCAGAATGGTCGATAGCATGGTATGTATGGGAACCTTTGATGTATTACATCCCTGCATCTCAGAAATTCGTTCCCTGTTTGGCTACTTCAATGGATGTAGATGCTAATGCCAGGACCATAACTGCTCATCTGCGTAAAGGTGTGGTATGGCAGGATGGGATCAAATTCACCAGCAAAGATGTGCTGGCTACATTCTATCTGGGTTATCTCAAACACTGGAGTGTATGGAACTATTTAGACAGTATAAAGGCTCCAGATGATTACACCGTTGTCTTCCATTTCAAAGAACTGACAGCGTTGTCCAAAATCATGCTTTGCCAGGATCGAGTGAAATCTTCCGAAGCTATTTACGGGAAATGGGCGGATCAAGTTCCTGCCATAATTGCACGTGGAGGGGATGAAGCACTTGAAAGCAAAATATATTCTGACTTATGCTCGTACAGGCCTCCTATACCCGTAGGAACTGGCCCATTCAAGCTGAAAAGCGTGTCTGCAGATACGATGATCCTCGATAAGTTCCAGAATTACTGGGCAGCGGATAAGGTGAAGATCGACAGAATTAGAATTTACAGATGGACTTCCAATGAAGTAGTATGGACATATGTAATAGCAGGCGCGATCGATGCAGCCCATCCCGCGGCCTCTCGGGATGTCGTGGCAGCAGCTCTCAAAACCAATCCTCATATGAAATACTATCTACCATCAGACCTTGGCGAGTTCGTAATACTCTTCAACTGCAAAAAACCGCCGATGTCCGATGTGAATTTCAGAAAAGCAGTTGCATACGCTGTAAATGCTGATCTCGTGAGAAAGATCTCTCTTTACTTTGCTCAAACTGCTGGTGACTACACTACAGGTATAATAAAATCCTTCCGAGATGTTTATCTTTCAAAGGATTTCTTGAAAACACTGACGAATTATACATACAACCCCAAGAAAGCAGAAGAGATCTTGCTCAAGGCTGGTTATACAAAGGGAGCAGATGGGTACTGGAGAATGCCGAACGGCAAGCCGATTTCGCTCGAATATATAAATCACCAGGGTTACAGCGATTGGATATTGGGTGGAGAAAGTATAGTTACCCAATTGAAGAAATTTGGCATCAAAGTAGAACAAAGGATCGTCGTAGGAGCGCTCTATGGAGATACTATAAGGGGCGGGAAATTCGATATGGCTGCAGAATTTGGACCTGTCTTCTGGGGATATGGAAGTCCATGGAGAGCTTACAATCGTCTCTATGCATATAAGCCTGGTACCACGACAGGTGAATATCTAAAGGAAGCTTCAGGCGTTCCCGATGTTATAGAAGGAATTAATACAGTTAAATTAACCGATGAATTGTTCAAAGCAATGGATCTGGCTACACAAAAGGCAATCATAGAAAAGCTGGCGCACGCTACGAATGAATATCTACCTTACTATTCCATATATGAGAAACGATTGGGTATATTCCTCAACGATGGAGAAAGAGTAACCGGTTGGCCACCGAAGACCGATCCGATCTGGTCTGCAGCATCCGGTGGTATAGAACGTGTGTACAAGATACTGATGCAAGAAGGGATACTGCACGGAGTAAAGTAGTAGAATTGTATACGGTTAGAAGGGCAGACGCAAAAGTCTGCCCTTCTTTCGATGGATAAGGAGGTGAAATATTATGGGGCCACTTAAAAAGAGGATAGTGCTTGCCATCATAACTATCTTCATTGCTGCAAGTTTTACTTTCATACTCATACATATGATGCCTGGTGATCCTGCGTATATGTGGGCTATGGAGTTGAGGGAAAATATGGGTATCACCTTCGAAGATGCCTATGCAAGGGCAAAGACAATGATCAGGTATGACCCCACTATTCCCATATACGTTCATTACTTCAGATATCTAAAGGATCTGATAAGAGGGAATTTAGGGCAATCGTTGTTCTATTACATATCGGTAAACAAGATAATTCTCCACTGTATCCCCTGGACGTTGTTTATATGTTCTCTTTCACTTTTTGTGAGCTTCATTATAGGTATCCTTATGGGAATGAGGGCTGCCTGGAAGAGGAAGGGATTATTCGAACCTGCCATTACCTTTTATGCCTCGGTTACTCAAGCCGCCCCTGAATTTTTGATCGCCCTGATACTACTCGTGATCTTTGGAGTAAATCTGAAGTGGTTCCCGATAAAAGGGGCATATAGTACAGGTGTCCACCCTGGATTCAATCTTCCTTTTATTGGAAGCGTTTTATATCATGCTGTTCTTCCCGTATTATCGTACGGTTTAACCCAATTGGGATTATGGGCACTCTTGATGAGATCGAGTGCGGTGAGTGTTCTCGGAGAAGATTACGTAACTGCCGCAAGGGCTAAAGGATTAACCGAGAGCCGTATAAGGACCGTTTATGTGGGTAGAAATGCGATTTTACCTTTGATAACCACTCTTGCCATTTCTTTTGGAGGTATGGTAGGAATATCTGTCTTTATAGAAAAAATATTCAATTACCCTGGCATAGGATACTTCTATGGAGATTCAATAGCGAAGAGAGATTATCCTTTGATGCAGGGAATCTTCCTTGTGATTATAGTTATGACTATTCTTGCGAACCTTCTGGCTGATGTACTGTACACCAAGCTCGATCCTCGAGTGAAATTGGAGTAAGGGGGGAATAGGATGAATAGATTTGTAGAAGGTTTATCAGATTCCTGGCGGGTTTTGCGGGGAAATCACCGTGCACTTTTTGGCTTCATCGTGCTCGTTATCTATCTATTTACTGCAACAATTGGATATTACATCGTGCCGTTGGATATGAACGCGCATTATGCAGATAGGTTCAAATCTCCTTCGCTTCATCATTTATTAGGCACTGATTATCAGGGAAGAGATACCTTTGCACAACTCGTGCACGGCAGTCGTCAGGTCCTGGTGGTTGCGTTTCTAACAGCTCTTTTTGCCACACTCATTGCACTCGCTGTTGGTATAACGGCAGGATTTCTTGGAGGGAAAGTCGATGCTTTTTTGATGATGGTGGTCAACGTGTTTTTAACTCTGCCTTCCTTCCCTGTGATGATCATCTTCGCTGCTTTGATCAGGATAAAAGACCCTATTTCTTTTGCTGCCGTACTTTCTATCTGGATGTGGGCGGGACTCGCCAGAGCTATAAGGTCACAGATACTTTCTCTAAAAGAAAGAGACTTCATCGAGGTAGCACAGGTAATGGGTTTGCCATTCTCGCATATCATGAGCCGTGAATTCATGCCTAATATCATCCCATATGTTGCTCTTAATTACATCAACCTTACTCGTGGGGCGATCCTTGCCAGCGTTGGAATCATGTTCCTCGGCCTGGTGCCCCTTGACGTAACGAATTGGGGAATGATGCTCAATTTAGCCGTTACACAAACAGGTGCCAT